>DATGHN010000141.1:0-22938 GCA_035308005.1 Solirubrobacteraceae bacterium | reverse complement strand
TGCGCGGCCGCGCAAAGGCGGACCGGCTGAGCCGTGCCGACGAGCTGCTTGAGATGGTGGGCCTCGGCGACGCCGGTGACCGCTACTCGTGGCAGCTGTCGGGTGGCCAGCAGCAGCGCGTCGCCATCGCCCGCGCGCTGGCGATCGAGCCGACCGTGCTGCTGCTCGACGAGCCGCTGTCGGCGCTCGATGCCCGCGTCCGCCACCAGCTGCGCGCCGAGATCCGACAGGTCCAGCAGCGGCTCGGGATCACCGCGCTGTTCGTCACCCACGACCAATCGGAGGCGCTGTCACTGGCCGACCGGGTCGGCGTCATGAACTCCGGTCAGCTCGAGCAGATCGACACTCCAGAGAACGTCTACCACCACCCGGCGACCCCGTTCGTGGCGGAGTTCGTCGGCGCGATGAACCGCGTTGCCGGTCGGATCGCCGACGACGGCCAGGTCGTCGTGCTCGGCCAGCGCATACCGCCGATCACGCCTGGTGCATACGCACCCGGCACCGCGGTCGAGGCGCTCCTGCGACCGGAGGCGCTCCAGGTGACGCCCGACTCCGGCGGGCCTGGGGAGATCGTCGAGCGCACATTTCTGGGCTCGTCGGTGCGACTGCGGGTGAGCCTCGACGACGGCCATGAGCTCCTGGTTGAGGCATCAAGCCACGGCGCCAGCCTGCCGGTCGGCGCCCGCGTGGCGTTGAAGATCGGCGCGGAACGAGTGGCGGTCGCCGAGCGCGGAGCCGCCGCGCCGGCTATCTCGCCGGACCTCTGATCCGAGCCGGCGCTTTCGCGCACGCGTGCGGGGTCGCAACCTCGATCTTGGACGTCCCCACCAGCCATTACGCGGCAGCGCTACCGTGGACGGGTGGCACCGACCCCACGTCGGCTGCGGCGTGGTCGCAGTGGCGTCATCCTCGTCGCAATCCTCGTTTCCGTCTTCGTCGCGACGAGCGCTTCCGGACAGGACACGCACGGCGCGCGCGTCGTCTCATTCGCGATCGAAAGCCGCTTCGTGCATCAGACTATGGCGGTGTCGGCTGTGATTCCGCCGCACTCGAGCGGAAAGGGCCGGGCACTGCTGGTGTTCCTGCACGGCAAGGGCGAGAACCAGGACTCACAGCTCGTGACGGCGATGTTCGCCGCGCTTGCGGGCCTCGGCAGTCGCGCGCCGGACGTTGTCTTCCCCTACGGAGGGGCCGATTCCTACTGGCACGACCGCTCCTCCGGTGCCTGGAGCGCGTATGTGCTTGACGAGGTGATCCCGGAGGCGGTACACCGACTCGGCGCCGATCCCTCGCGGGTAGCGATTGGCGGCCTGTCGATGGGCGGCTTCGGGGCGCTTGACATCGCGCGCCTTCATCCCGGGCGCTTCTGCGCGGTCGGCGCCGACTCAGCCGCGCTGTGGGCGCAGGGCGGCGAGACGGCTGCGGGCGCCTTCGACAACGCCGAGGACTTTGCTCGCCACGACGTGCTCGCCGCGGCGCGCTCGCACGACCCCTACCACGGACTGGCGGTCTGGATCGACGTCGGAACGCTCGACCCATTCCGCGCCGCCGACACTCAGCTCGATTCAGAGCTAACCGCCGACGGCCAGCAGGTGCAGTTCCACATCTGGCCCGGCGGCCATGACCAGGGCTACTGGCAGGCGCACTGGCCCAACTACCTCGGCTTCTACGCCGCCGCGCTGGCGAGCTGCCGGCGCGGCTGAGCCGCGACAGACGACCGTGTACCCCGGCGCCTACCGGCCTGCTCTGGGCATCGCGTCCGTCGGGGCGAAGGAGGCCAGCAGCCGCCGCGCGGCGATGTCGAAGCGGGCGCGATCACCGTACGGGCGGGCTACAAGCAGCGCCCCTTCGAGGCCGCCGAGGATCGCTTGAGCGCCCTCGCTCGGGTCTCCTTCGAACTCGAGCGTCCCGTCCACCCGTCCGGCTTCCAGTAGGTGCGTCAGCCAGGCGTGGTTGGCGTCGAAGAAGCGGACGATCGCCTCGCCCATCGGCTTCGGCAGCGTCTCGTACTCGGCGGCGAGCATTCCGCATAGGCACATGCGCCCGCCGTCGAGGACGCCCGAATACAGCGCCGCGTAGGCGTTGAGCTTGTCTCGGGCATCGCCCCCGTCGGCGTCGATCGCGCGCAGCGCGTCCGCGAAGCGCTCTGAATAGCGCGCGATGAGAGCGCCGCCGAGCTCGGCCTTGCCGCGGAAGTGGTAGTGGAGGCTGGCCTTGGTTATGCCGAGCTCCGCCGCGATGTGGGCGTAGCTGAAGCCGTTGAAGCCGCGCGTCTGCGCGAGCGCCTCGGCCGTGTCGAGGATGCGATCTGCCGTGTTCAGATCGTCGTGATCTGCGCTCATCCGGTCCGTTCGTGGGTTCGCTGCCATTGCTCTTGACATTCTACCTACTAGAAGGTAAGACTGACTCCGCTTCGATCTTTGAAAGAGGGCTAGATGCAGTCCACCGAGCTCAAGACGTTCGGGAGACCCGACGAGGCGCGCAGTTTCGCCAACGGTCGCGCCGAGATCCTGACCGTCGGGGACGCTGAGATCGGACGGCTCGTTCTGGAGCCCGGCTGGCGCTGGTCCAGCGATGTCAAGCCGATCGCTCAAACCGAAAGCTGTGAGGCGCCGCATTTCCAGTACCACGTGAGCGGGCACCTCGCGATCCGCATGGACGACGGAACGGAGTTCATCGCCGGCCCGGGCGACGTCACATCGCTTCCCAGCGGCCACGACGCCTGGGTGGTCGGCGAGGAGCAGGTTGTCGTCGTGGATTGGTTTGGCGCCAGTAACTACGCCAAGCAGGCCTAGGTTCGACACGAGGGGAAACGCACATGGCACGCCAGATCGCCGATTGCCGACGCTTCGAAAGTGACGCAAACTGCTCACTGACGATCATCGGCGAAGAAGATGAGGTCATCGCCACCGCCGCACAGCACGCCGCGACGGTGCACGGGCACCAAGACACTCCGGAGCTACGAGCGCAACTGAAGGAGCTCCTCGAGCCGGAAGACAGCTACGTATCGGGCACGCGCGAACCCGTACCCTTCCCAAGCTGAGCCGACAGGCGGCGCGTTGTTCGCCGCCGCGCAGCTGCCCCGCGGGTCGACCCGGGGCCGCGCTACCCGCGCGACCCCGGAGCGCCCTCGATCCTCGTCAGTGCTGGTCTTGAAAATCCGTCCCCGGTGTGAACGACACTCCGCGGAGGACCTCGCCGGTCTTGGCTGCCTCGACCGTCGTAAACGCCTCGTGCGATCCGGGCGTCGTGGCGCCGAGCGGGTCGGTGACCGCGACAACCTTGTTCGGGTCTGCACCCTGGTCGCCACTACCGCTGACGGTGGACGTAACCGCCCACACCGTGGCGGTCCCGTTTCGGTTCACGCGGCCCGTGATATTGCGCAGGCCATCGGTCGCCGGCGCCCACGGAAGGCCGCTGCCGAAGGTGCCGGTGTTGTCGCCGGTCGGATATCCGGCCACCGTGTAGGGCACGCCCAGTTGCAGACCGCTCTGGAGCGTGTAGGCGAGCTGCCAGGTCTTCGCGGTGGAGTTGAAGACCCACTTCTGCAGGCCGGCCGTGGTGTCAGCGGCGGCAACGGTGTAGGTGTTGCTCGTCGCGTCGTAGGTGTTGTCACCGCTTCCTTCGTCGGCGAGATAGATCGTGTTCGCATTCGCGAACCAAATGCCGAACGGGTAGGAAACGCCGCTCGTCGCGGCCGCGAGTACGGTCGGAAAGCCGGCGAGAATGCACATGTTGTACGGGAACACGCCCTCTGTGGGGATGTTCGCGGGGTTGTAGGCGATCGGAGCAGCTGGTAGTGCCGCGCCTGGCTGCGGCAGGCCGACGCCGTTCGGGCAGGCCTTTCCGGTGGTGTCGATGAAGTAGACGGTGTTGACGCCGTTGCCGCCGCTGCCCTTGGTGTAGTAGACGACGTTGTTGGAGATCGTCAGGCCGCGGAAGTTGGTGTCCTTACCGATCTTGTCGCCGGCCGCGTAGGCTGAGCCCAGCGACGACAGCTGCGTGATGTTGAAGCTTCCCGCTGGAGTCGGCGCTCCCGGATTCTGAAACGCCTCGGGCCCGATCGACGGCGACAGCGCCTGCGCGCCTGCGCCTTCGATCACACCGGGAAACTGGTGTTTGCCGCTGCCGCTGCCGGCGTTGCCAGCCAGGAAGGCGACGGGCGGTGTTTGCGCGCTGTCGCCGTGTCCGAACTGGTGGTCGCCACCGTCCCCACCGTCCCCGCCGCCCGGACTGCCGTCGGCGATGATCGCGGCGCGGCCGTTGTCGCCGGTGTAGGCGTTGGTCTCGGTGTAGTGGAAGTCGCCGTCGGCGCCGAGCGTAGTCACCACTCGATACCAGGGGCCGACATCCGGGTTCGTCGGGTCGATCTCGCCGGGCGTGTTGGCGTTGGAAACGTCAAGCGTCGCCGGCGGCGCCGCGTACCCCATAAACGACACGTACTGGCCGTTGGTCGAGAGGTTGAGCGACAGCTCCGACTTCGACGAGAAGCTCGTCACGACCTCGTTCGTCGGCACCGCGATCGTGTTGATCAGGTGACCGCTGTTGGGGTCGACCTGGTCGAGGTAGGCGGGCGAGGTGATCCCGAAATGACTGTCGGCCTCATCGTTGTTGAAAACCTGCGGATACGCGCTGCCGGTGTTGGCGGGGGCGCAATTACCGGCCGTGCAGCCCGGCGGCAGCTGGGTGCCGGTAACGCCGGTCGCGCCCGCCGTGATGTTCGGGGCGGCGTAGACGCTGCGGCTGATCAGCAGGTTGCCGGGCGATATGTCGCTTCCGCCACCCATGGCACTCGCGATGGCGGCACCAGCGGTCACACTCGCGACGAGTGCCGCAACAACGACCCGGCCACCGCGCCTTCGAGTTACTAGGTCCCTTAGCTGCATGGCCTTCTCCTTGGTAGCGAGATACGTGCACCCCGAGATCGGAGTGATGCCCTCGCAACCTAGGTCGACGAACCGCAATCCACGGTGACAATCCGGTTACCAGGTGGACGGGGCTGGACGCGACGTTGGGCAAAGCGCAACCGTCGTCGCCCCTCCAGCGCCTCGTCAGGTGCGGGAACCGCCGCGTCCGTGCGCGGGTCCCGCACCTAGACTCACCCTCCGTGGTGCTCGTCCTCGCCCATCCGGGGATCGAACGCGACGACGCGAAAGGCTGTTTTGCGGGGACTTGCCGGCGCCGCAACACGCTAGAGGCGAGGCCGCGCCTCGGGGTGACGATCCGGTTATCGGCGCGGCGCGACCGCTGCTCCTAGAATCCCGCGCAGCCGATCCCGCCCGCGCGCCAATTGGAGGTCCACGTGAAGGCAGTCAGGTTCGACCACTACGGCGGCCCAGAGGTGCTCGAGGTCCGCGCCGTCGACGATCCTGTTCCCGGCGAAGGCGAGGCGCTGATCCGCGTGCGCGCCGCTTCGATCAATCCCGGTGAGATCGCGATTCGCGAAGGTTTTCTTCACGAGCGTTGGCCGGCCACGTTCCCGAGCGGCGAGGGCACCGACTTCGCGGGCGTCGTCGAGGCGCTCGGCCCAGGGGCCGGCGATCTGTCAGTTGGCGACGACGTTCTCGGCTGGACAGAGCAGCGCGCGAGCCACGCCGAACTGGTCGTCGCGCCGCTCACGCAGGTCGCAGCCAAGCCCGCCGCGATCTCGTGGGAGGTCGCGGGGTCGATCTTCGTCGCCTCGATGGCGGCCTACGCCTGTGTCGACGCTGTCGCCCCCAAACCCGGCGAGATGGTCGCCGTCTCCGCCGCGGCCGGCGGCGTTGGCTCTGCAGCGGTGCAGCTTGCGCGTCACGCCGGCGCGAGCGTGATCGGCCTGGCCAGCGAGGCGAACCACGACTGGCTTCGCGCGCATGACGTCATCCCCGTGACCTACGGCGACGGACAGGCCGAGCGGATCCGCGCGGCCTCGGGCGGCCATCTCGACGCCTTCATCGACACCTTCGGCGGCGGCTACGCAGACCTCGCGATCGAGCTCGGCGTCGCGCCTGAGCGGATCAACACGATCGCCGACTTCGCGGCGATCGAGCGGCTCGGGATCGGCGGCCAGGGGACGCACGCGATCGCCACGCGCGAGAAGCTCGCCGAGCTCGCGGGACTCGTCGCCGACGGCAGCCTCGAGATCCCGATCGCGGCGACCTACCCGCTGAGCGAGGTGCGGGCAGCCTATGAGGATCTCGCAAAGCGCAAGACGCGCGGCAAGATCGTCCTGATCCCGTAGCCGCGAGCTTGCCGGCGGCGACGCTTCAGTTCACACGAGCACGCCGCGGCGACGGCGAGGAGCTCCCGCTGGCCTGGGGCCTCGTCGCCGCCGCAACCGCCGCGGCGCTGATCATCCGGATCGCCTTCGTCGGCACGCAGAGCCTCGGCTACGAGGAACTCTTCACACGCGCGATCGCGACGCAGCCTTCGATCAGCGGCGTCTGGAACACGATCCGCGCGACAGAGTCGACGCCCCCCCTCTACTACGTGCTGACCTGGCTCTGGCTGAAGCTCGCCGGAAGCCACGGCGCCGGCGCCCTTCGGATGGTCTCGCTGCTTGCGGGCGTGATCACCGTTCCCGTCTCCTTCGCCGCCGCGCGGCGGCTGTTCAGCGAGCGCGTCGCCGCCGCCGCCGCGTGGCTTGCCGCGATCAGCCCGATCCTCGTCGGCTATTCGCTCTACGCCCGCGCCTACGCGCTGCTCGTGCTCGCCGGCGCCCTGTCGGTGTGGGCGCTCGCAGAGCTGCGCGAGCGACCGGACTCGTGGCTGCGCTGGATCGCCTGGGCCGCCTCGGCGCTGGTGTGCCTGTGGACGCACTACTTCGCGGTCTTCCTGGTCGCGGCCGAGGTGGCCGTGCTCGCGCTGTCGTTCCCGCGCGAGCGCATCCGCCTCGGGGCCTGTCTGGCGGCGGTCGCGGCGGCGACGATTCCGTTGTGGTCGCTCTTCTCCGCGCAGAGCGGGGACTCCGAGCGCACCGCCTACATCGCGGCCGAGCCGCTGCGCGGCCGCCTCGAGGGGATCGTCCGCCAGTTCTCGATGGGGACCAACGTCCCGACGGCGTGGCTCGAGGGCGCGGGCATCGCGGTGTTCGTGCTGGCGATCCTCTACGCGCTCCTGCGAGCGCGCCGCCCGCGCGAGACGCTGCTGCTGCTCGTCCTGGCGGTGATCGCGGCCGGGATCCCGATCGCCGGCGCGGTGACGAGCATCGACGACCACCTCCTGGCACGCAACCTCCTCGCTGTGTGGATCTGCGTCGCTCCGCTTGCGGCCGTCGGGCTGACCCGGGCGCGCGCGACGCCGCTGGCGCTCTACAGCGTCATCGCTCTGGCCACGGTGATCGTCACCCAGACGGACTGGCGCTACGAGGCGGCGACCGACTGGAAGGGCTCAAGCGCCCTCATTCGCGCGCAGGCGCGCGGGGAGCCGGTCGCGGTCATGCCGGGCCTCGAGCTCGACGTCGCGGGCCTCTACATGCAGCGCCACCCGCTAGGAGCTCCGCTGACGACGAGCGACCTCTGGGTGATGGTCGAGCCGCAGCGTGGTGCGGGCCAGCGCGCCCTCAACCCGGTCGCGAGTCCGCCGCTGGCGACGCTCTTCGGTCCCCAGCTCACGGCTGTCGGCGAGGTCGACCACCACGGCTTCCGCCTGATCCACCTGCACTCGGCGACGCCGGTCAGCATCCGCCCCGCTCCGCCTGACAACGGCTCAGCGAGCGCGCCGGACGCGCTCGTCCTCGCGCCCTGACTCAGTCCTCGTCGCGCTCGTCGTCGTCGTCGGCCGCGTCGTCGTTATGCGTGTGCGCATCGGCATCGGCGCTGTCGTCGCTGCCGTTGCCGCGCAGCCACTCGCTCAGCTGCTGACCGACGTCGTTGATCGACTCGCCGGCGTCGCGGAAAATGTTCTTGAAGCGCTCGGAGTAGTGGGACACCGCATCGCCTGCCTCGGCGCGCGGGCGCAGCGGCTCGTCGCGGCGCACGTAGGAGCCGCCGACGATCCGGTCGTACTCGCCGCTTCCCACCCACTCCATCAGCTCGTGGACGCGCCGCACCGGCATCGGATGCGTCACGTTGAGATCGAGCAGCATCCGCGAGAGTCGCTCGAGGCCCTTGCCGCCCTCGTTGTACTCCTTCGCCTGCTTCATGAAGACGTCGAGGTCGAGCCGCTTGGCCTCGGCTCCGGCAGCGATGATCATCAGGACGCGGCAGATCGTCAGCGGGTCGCGCGTGACGAGTGCCGCCGCCCGATCACAGCTGAGCTCAGCCGAGCGGAACCACTCCATCAGCGCCGCGCGTAGCGGCATCAGGGGCAACGGCAGCCCCGGTAGCCGGCCGATGTTGGTCAGGATCGTCAGCGCCGTGCCGTAGAGGACGTGATCGGAAAGCACGTGGCCCGCCTCGTGCGCGAGTACGGCGAACAGCTGCTCGTCATCGAGCAGCCGCACGAGCCCCGACTGGAGGACGACGATCGGCTGGCCGGCGCCGATCGTCGAGGCGTTGGCGAACGGGAACTGCGTCAGGTAGAGGTCGGGGACGCGCTCGATGTCGAGCGTGCGGTAGGCGCGCTCCTGCATGGCCCAGACCTTCGGCAGCTGGTCGTCCCCGAGGCGCACCGCGGTGCCGAGCGCCGCCTGGCGAAGCGCGCGCTCATAGCCCAGCTCGATCAGCTTGCGGATGACCCGATCGAGATACGGGATCGACTGCAGCGCCGCGGTCGCCGCACGGTCGGCGGGATGCTCATACGCCTTCGATGAGATCCCCTTGAGCTGGTAGCCCTCAACCGGCAGAGTCATCGTCTGCCACACGCTACTCCGGTGGCGTGCTCAGCGACGCGCGCCGATCGCGCGGCCGAACAGCGCGAAGCACGCTGCGAGCGCGAGCGCCTCGAAGCCGCCGCGCTCGAGCCCTTCGATCAGCGAGTGCTCGGCGTGCCAGACGATCAGCGTCATCGCGCCGCCGGTCGCCAGCGCCGTGAGCGTGACAAGGCGCAACGGATGAGTCCGCAGGAGGCGAAGCGGCGGCAGATCATCAAAGACGTCGCCGGCCGGTCCCTGGGCAACCGAGACGGTCGCGGAGCTGTCGGCGTTGGCGCGCCACGCCGCCACCAAAGCCCCCGAAGCGACCGCCGCGAACGCTCCGCTCAGGGCAAGCCACCACGCGGGGAGCACGCTGAGGAAGTTGACGACGTAGAGCAGCATCGCGGCGGTCGTCGTCAGGCCGGCCGCGAGGGCGATCGTCGTGCGGCGCTGGATCAGCGCGATCTCGGCCGCGGGAAGCGAGGGCTCGCGGCGGCGGCGAAGCGCTCGCCAGGCGGCGAGCGTTCCGCAGACGAGCGCGACCTGCGCGCCGATCACCATCGCGACGATCGCGATCAGCGCAAGCGGCGTGGCGGCGCCATGGTTGAAGCCTGGGTAGCCGATCCGGCCGAGCTCCGCCTGGCTGACGACGAGGCCGATCGCCGCGAGCGCGAGCGCCGCGAAGGCGCCCAGCGCCGCGTGACGGGTCTCTTCGCTTGCGAGCTCCTCGGCGTACTGCCCGGCGATCTCGCGCGCCGCTCCAAGGCGCGTGAGCTCGATCCGCACCTCCTGCTCGCAGGCGATGTGGTCGCTGAACTCCGTTACGAGGCGCTCGCGCGTGGCCGCGCGCACGCCGCGGCGGCGCAGCTCCTCCTCGAACTCGGCGATCCAGCTCATGCGAGCACCGACTCGATCGCACTGGACAGCAGGCGCCATTCGCTGCGGCGCTCGTCGAGCGTGCGGCCGCCCGAGCGCGTCAGCGAGTAGGTGCGCCGGCGCCGGCCGGCCTCGGTTGACCAGACGCTCGAGACGAGCCCGCCGCGTTCGAGACGGTGAAGCGCCGGATAGAGCGTCCCCTCGGGCAGGTCAAAGGCGCCGTCGCTACGCGCGCGCAGCGCCTGCGCGATCGCGTAGCCGTGCGCCGGGCCGCCCTTCAGTGTCGCGAGGATCAGCCCGTCGAGGTGTCCCTTCAGCGCTTCGGCTCTCATGCCTCACTACTCTATACATCGCGTTGCTAGGTGTCAAGGGCCGTGTCGCACGGCAGACGCTTGAGGCGGACGCTAGCGCGCGAGCTTCTTGCCGGGATTGAGGATGTTGTTCGGGTCGAACAGTGTCTTGACCGCCTCGTGAAGGCGAACCGCCGCGGGCGGCCATTGGCGCACCAGCCGGCCCCCTTTGACCCAGCCGAGACCATGCTCGCCCGTCACCGAGCCCCCGAAGGCGATCGCCATCGAGAAGAGCTCCTCGCAAGCCGCACCGGCGCGCGCGAGCGCGGCATCGTCGCCCGGGGCGACGAGGAAGGTGCTGTGGAGGTTCCCGTCGCCCGCGTGCCCCCAGGAGCACGCGCGCAGCTCGTGGCGCGCGCCGATCTCAAGCGTCGCCTCGATCGCCTCCCCCAGCCGCTCGAACGGGACGACGATGTCCTCGCTGATCTTTGCCCCCAGCGTCGCCTTCACGGTCAGCGAAACGCTATGGCGCCAGCGCCACAGCGCCTCGACCGCGGCGCGCTCGGTGGGGGCGAAGACCGCGTCGGCGTCGTCGCTCAGCACGTCAGCGACCTCGGCCGCGAGGCGCTCCGCTTCCGGCCGCGAGCCGTCGGCCTCGGCGATCACCATCATCGCGCCGCCGCTTGAAAGCTCCGCGGGGAATCCGTGCGATGCGAGCGCGACCGTTGTCGGGTCGAGGTACTCGAGCGCCGCGACGGTCAGGCCGCTTTCGATGACGCGCGAGAGCGCCTGCGACCCGGCGGCGATCGTCGCGTAGAGGCCGACGACCGGCAGCGCCGCCTCGGGCGCCGGCGTCAGCCGCAGCCAGGCCGCTGTGATGACCGCGAGCGTCCCCTCCGAGCCGACGAGCAGCGCGCGCAGGTCATAGCCCGCGACGTCCTTGCGGATCGGCCCGCCGATCTCGATCACCTCGCCGCTTGCGAGCACGGCCTCGAGGCCGGTCACCCAGGCGCCGGTCGAGCCGTACTTGAAAGCGTGCGGGCCGCCGGCGTTGGTTGCGATGTTGCCGCCGATCTGCGACTGCTCGGCGGCGCCCGGGTCGGGGGGGAAGAGCAGACCGTTCTCGCGGGCCAGGCGGTGTACGTGCGCTGTCTGAAGGCCCGCCTCGACGCAGATCCGCCAGCTCCGCGGATCGAAGGCGCGCACCCCCCGCATGCGCTCGAGGCCGAGGACAATGCCGCCCCGAAGTGGGACCGCGCCGCCGGCGAGGCCGCTGCCTCCGCCGCGGGGCGTGACAGCGATGCGCCGCTCGTTGCAGTGAGCGAGGACGAGCGCGACCTCGGCGGTGCTGCGCGGCGTGACGTAGGCGTCTGCGCTGGCCGCGGCACCGCGCGCTTCGGTCTCATCCTGAAGCTCAGCGGCGGCCGGCGCCCTGACGGCGTCCTCGCCGATCAGCGCGGCAAGCTCGGCCTGGAGCGAGCCCAACGCCGCGCCTCAGCCGAAGAAGACCGAGGCGATCTCGAGCAGCTTTGGATCGAGCAGCTTCGGCTCCTGGAGGGCCGCGGCGAGCGGGAGCAGGACGATCTCACCGGCCTGAAGGGCGACCATCTCGCCGAAGCGCCCGCCGCGCACGGCGTCCATCGCCGCGACGCCGAAGCGCGTGCCGAGGACCCGGTCGAAGGCCGTCGGAGTGCCGCCGCGCTGGATGTGCCCAAGGATCGTGTAGCGGGTCTCGAACCCGGTCCGCTCCTCGATCGCCGCGCTCAGCGACACGGCGACGCCGCCCAGCCGGGGGTGCCCGAAAGCGTCGGTTTGCGTCCCCGCTGTGCTCGCCGTGCCGCCCTTCGGGACGGCTCCCTCGGCGACGACGACGATCGAGTAGGTCGTTCCGTGCGAGTGGCGCTCGAAGACGAACTTGCAGACCTCCTCGACGTCGTAGGGCCACTCGGGGACGAGGATCACATCAGCGCCCGCGGCGATCCCCGCGTAGGTCGCGATCCAGCCGGCTTCGCGCCCCATCACCTCGCAGACGATCACGCGGTCGTGTGACTCAGCCGTGGTGCGCAGGCGGTCGATCGCGTCGGTCGCGATCTGGACGGCGGTGTGGAAGCCGAAGGTCAGCTCCGTGCCGCCGAGGTCGTTGTCGATCGTCTTCGGGACGCCAACGACGGGCACGCCGGCCTCACTCAGCCTGGCCGCGACGCTGAGCGTGTCATCGCCGCCGATCGCGACGAGCGCGTCGACGTCGAGCTCGGCGAGCTTTGCCGCGACCAGAGCGCTGCCGTCGGCTCCGTCGGCGTAGGGGTTCGTGCGCGACGTGCCGAGGATCGTTCCCCCGCGGCTCAACAGCCCGACCGTGTTGGCGCGCGTCAGCGGGAAGCTGTCGCCGCCGAGCACCCCACCCCAGCCGTGGCGAAAGCCGATGCATGCGACCGGCGGATCCTCGAGCCCGCGGCGCACCACGGCACGGATCACCGCGTTCAGGCCGGGGCAATCGCCGCCGCCGGTGAGGATGCCGACGCGTGTCATCGGCTCGGCAGCATACGAGACCGCGGCGGCAGTTCGTGAGCGGGGTTGTTACCGAGTTGTCGCGAGGATCGCGGATGCCCGCCCGGCGCAGTCGTAGAGGTTGCTCGAGGCGGCGGTGACCGGCGTGCAGGCGCGGATCGCGGCGTCGACCACCGCCGACGCGCCAGGCCTGCCTGGGGAGCTGTCCGTCAGGCTCGAGGTGTCCAACCAGCGGATGTTGCCGTCGGCCACCTCCTTGGCAAGCCACGCGACCGACGGGTCGGACTCCACACCGCCGAATCCGCCGATGCCGGCCACGTCAGCGTCGTTGGCGAGGATCGCCAAGGCAGCGAAGGACTGGCTGGCGACGGCGATCGCACCGCCGCCGTGCGCGCGGACGTAGCGCTCGTCGCTGGGGAGCGTGTCGGAGCTGTTGCCTGTATTGGGGAAGACGCTGACGCCGCCCGCAAAGCCGCCGCCCGGGAAGCCGTTGCCGCCGCCGAAGCTCTGCGGCGGGCCGAGCCCAACGTGCGAGAAGCCGCGGCGCCCGCCGAATGAAGGCGGAGACGCGCCGTTGCTACCTCCGCCAAAGGGCGACGGCGGCACGCCGCCTGGGAGGTAGAAGCGAATTCGAACTCCGCCGCGCAGGCCCCGTGGCCCGAACCCGAAGGCTCCCGGACCGCCGCCCGAGTCGATGACGGTCTGCGGGCCACCAGCCGGGAAAGTGCTGACCGTCCTGTATCCGAGCGTGTCGACCGCCCAAACGGCCGGAGCGGCGATCAGGGCGCCCACGCCGATCGCAAGGGCTACGGCGCGCACGCGCCGGTTGGCGAAGACGAAGACGGCCACGGCGGCGAGGCCGCAGACGAGCGGGAGGACGATCGGCATCCAGTCGAGCTGGTCGACGTAGTCGGAGCGGACCACCAGTTCGCAGGCGACGCCCAGGGCCAGGGCGGCCGGCGCAGCGACTCGGGCAGCGCGCCGTCCTTCGACGAGCGTCGCCACGCCGGCGCCTACCAGCGCCGCGGTGAACGGCGCCAGCAGCACCACGTAGTAGGGGTGGAAGATGCCGTGCGCGAAGCTGAACAGCGCAGCGGTCAGGATGAACGCGCCGCCGACGCAGATAAGCCACGCCGTGCGTGGATCTCGTCGGCGCAGCCGGCTTGCCACGACGATCACCGACGCGCCGGCCACGGCGAAGCCGAGCAGCCAGCCATCCTGGCCGCCCAGAGCGGCGTTGATCAGGCGGAATGGGCCGGTCGCGCCGCCGAACACGGCGCCCGCACCGCCAAACCCCGAGGGCGGGCCGCCGACCTGCCCGCCGACTCTGCCGAATCCGTTGTAGCCGAAGATCAGCGAGAGGATCGAGTTGTCGGCCGTGCCGGAAACGAACGGGCGATCGGCGGTCGGCGTCAGCGCCACCAGCAGCGGCCAGGCTCCGCCAACGACGAGCATCGCGACGCCGCCGCCGAGCAGCTGGCGGATCGCCGCAAGGCGGCCGCGGCCGGCCGGTGCGATCCACAACCACGCGAGCGCGATCGCCGGGACGACGACCAGCGCGACGAGCATCTTCGTCTCGAACCCGAGGCCGACGGCCACCCCGCTCAGGACGAGCCAGCGGGTTCGGCCGTCCTCGAAGCCGCGCACCGCGAACCACACCGCCGCGACGCAGCAGAGCGTAAGAAGGGCGTCGGGGTTGTTGTCGCGCGACATCGCGACGGCGATCGGCGTCGTCGCGAGTGCGAGGCCCGAGATGAAGCCGCCGAGGCGGCCGAAGCGGCGACGGACGAGGTCGTAGACGAGCAGCACGGTCGCGACGCCCATCAGCGCCTGCGGTACCAGGATCGCGAGCGGGTGAAAGCCGAACAGCCGAACCGACAGCGACTGGACCCACAGCGACAGCGGCGGCTTGTCGACCGTCATGACGCCGGCCCGATCAAGGGACGCATAGAGGAAGTCGTGCCAGCTCGAGGCCATCGAGCGGACCGCGGCCGAGTAGTAGACGTTCGCCCAGTCGTTGCGACCAAGCGCCCAGAGATTGAGGAACGCCGAGACGGCGATCAGTGGACCGATCTCGGGGGCACGGCGAATGCGGTCGCGGACGGCGGCGACGCGCGATGACCGCTCGCCGGCGCGGCCACGTGCGATGTCGCCGGCTGAGGGACCCGCGGGCCGAGGCTCGAGGACGTGGCGCAGAACTCGGGCCATCGTGGGGCAAAACTGTGCCGCAAGCAGGTTTCGGCCACCTATGCGAATGCTGAGACCAGCTGCGCCGCAGCGCTCACAGTTAGCTCTCAGGCCGGCGTCAATGCCGGTTTAGCGGGCCGGGATTGACTTGCCTCGTCCATGAAACGCAAAGGAGGCATCCCGATGCGACGCAAAGTAGCCGTCTTCGCGACGCTCGCCACGCTCGGAGCGTTCGGCGGGGCGGCAGTCGCTCAGGCGGCCTCGAGCAGCTCCTCATCCACGACGACCAACTCGACGAGTGCGACGTACAGCCCGCCGTCGAGTGCGACATCCAACTCGACCGGCAGCACAGGGTCGAGCGGGTCAAGCGGATCCAGCGGATCGAGCTCCTCGACGGCCCACCACTGCCCGGGCATGTCCGGCAACGGTCCGCAGGGCGGACCGCCGCCGGCAGCGGGCGCCTGACCACACATAGCGGCTCCCTGACGCATACGGCGCGGCTCCCGAATTTGCCTCTGGGAGTCGCGCCGGCAGCGTTTCTCACCCTCCGAAGGCGCGGCGACCGCCCTATACTCAGCTTTCCCGCGGATGTAGCTCAGTTGGCTAGAGCGTCTGCTTGCCATGCAGAAGGTCGAGGGTTCGAGTCCCTTCATCCGCTTCGAGAACCTCGTCGTTTGGCGGGGTTCTCTCGTTCACGCGACCTCCCGCCCGGCGTAACCAGCGTCTTGACCCGCTGCCCGACTGCCGCGATCTGCAAGTCGCGGCCGTCGATGAGCGCCCGTCGCGGTTAGCCCTCGTCTTGGCAGTTCACGCGCATCGTGGGACCGGGTCTCGCGACTAGACTTCGCGTGCGTACGGGCAGCCGTCGGCTGACGGTACTGCCGGTGAGGTATCGGTGCTGCGGTTGGACCCAACACTAGGAGGGGGAGTGATGAGACGGATTCGTCTGCGGCGGCCAAGCCCTGCTCTCGTTGTCGCTTCGACAGCGCTCTTCGTGGCCCTGGGTGGCGCGAGCTACGCGGCGGTTAGCCTGCCGGCCAACTCGATTGGAAGCAAGCAGCTCAGGAATGGAGCGATTACCAGCGGGAAGATCGCAAACCGTGCGGTGACGTCCCCGAAGATCAACTTCTCCGGCTTCCCCACGGTCCCGTCCGCTACGCACGCAGACACCGCGACTTCCGCGACCACCGCGACGAACGCAAAGAACGCGATCACCGCGACGAACGCCTCCAACGCGGCGGAGCTCGGCGGGCGGCCCGCTGGGGACTACTCGCTGACCCGCACGCTGCAGTCGACGAGCGCATTCACGGAGAACGGGTGGTACGCGGTCTCCCCCTTCACCTATGGAGCACCGGGCTACGCCAAGGACCAGTTCGGGGTCGTGCACCTGTTTGGTCAGGCGGCCCATAACGGAGTGACCGGGCAGGCGATGTTCACGCTGCCCGTCGGATTTCGTCCCGCCTACCGGATCCTTGAGCCGGTGGTTGAGATGAGCATTCCGCCCACATTCGGAGTGGTCGAGATCGACCCCGACGGCACAGTCACGCCGGGTTACGGCGAGATCAATGTTGATGTGGAGGGCGTCACGTTCGTTGCCGGCGGCTGATTGGCCGAGACCGAAGCCGGCACTACCCGCAGGGAGCCAACGACTGTCGCGTGCCGTACTTTCGACAGGCCTTTCACGTGACCTTGAAAGTTGCGCTGATCCTGATGTAGTCGATCTCGTGCCGGACCGTGTTCGGACAGGTTCCCTTCACCAGGCAGACCGGTGCCTTGAGCACAAGGACTTGAAGGCCCCACTTACCGGCGCACCAGCGCGTGCTCGGACGCACCGTCGCGCTGACCGGTGCACCAGCGCTCCCATATGACGCGTCAACCTGAAAGCTCGACAGGCAGCTCGCGTTGTGCGACGAGAGGACCTTGGTGTTGTTGCCCTCAACATCCTCAAAGACGATCGATTTGCCGATCACACCCGTCGCCACTGGCGTCTTGAAAGTGATCGTGAACGCCGCGGTGGGGCCACCGACCTTCGGCGTGATCGCACCCTTCTGAGTGCTGGTCGCGGCGCCCGCCAGCACAGCTGCCGACGTCGTTAGGGCGGCGACCCGGCTCATGTGAAAATTCCGCACCACTGCCTCCTTCTCCGAGCGCGACGGCTGCTGCGCGGGACTCTAGCGGCGTTTACAGTCCAATTCACTTCGATCTCGAGCCAAAGCGCGACTTGCCGGCGAACGTCGCGTTGCCAAGCAGCAGGCGGACCCGAGCGTTGCCCTTAGGCGGAACGCGGACGCCCGCGTTACTCCGCTTCGAACTCGGGCGTGGCCGTGTAATGAGGCCCGGTGACGGGAGCCCTCGCCGGCGTTAGCCCGACGGCGGGATCCTGTATGTCCGGGCGGGCGACAGCGAGGTAGCAGACCAGGACGAACACGGCGATCGCAAACACGATCGACGTGGGGCCGTCGCCGTAGTTGATCCCGCTGAGGCTGCGAGGCCTGCTGATGTAGTCGGCAAACGACGCGCCGAGCGGGCGCGTGACGACGTAGGACATCCAGAACGCCGCGATGCCGTTGAGGTTGAACTGCCATCGCGCGAGCCCCGGAATCAGGATCACGACGCCGAAGAGGACCCCCGAGGTCAGGAATCCCAGGCCGAGCGACGTCGCGGTGTAGTCACCAAGCGCCGTGCCGAGCGCAAAGGTCGCAAACACGGTTGCCCAGTAGAAGGCTTCGCGGCGCTGCGTCGTGATGCTGTGGATCGAGAGCGTTCCTTCGCTGCGCTGCCAGATCCAGAAGACGGCGGCGAGGATGACCGCCCACAGGAGCGTCGTTCCGGCGTAGGGGATGTGGACGTCCAGATGCAGGAAGTCTGAGACGCCGGTCCCCGTGATCGCGATGGCGTAGGCCAGAAACCAGTAGGCGAACGCTCGGTAGCGCCGGGTCGTGAACTGCAGCAGCAGCCCCACGACGATTACGAGGACCTCGACGCCGCCGCCCTTGAAGTTGCCGTAAGTCTTCAGGTAGTCGGAGGTCGCCTCCCCGCCGGCCGTCGTCAGGATCTTGACGACCCAGAAGAGGAGGATGACCTCGGGGACCTTCGCGGCCAGGGGCGCGGGAAAGAAACGACCGAGGAGCGGGAGCTGGCCGTCGCCCGACGCGGCCTGCGCGTCGGGTGCCGGCGAAGACCGATGATGACGGCGCGCGGTGTCCATGGCGGACGCTCCCTTCGACTGAAGCGGGCCGACCCTAGCAAGCGACTCCACCCCAGAGCGTAAGTCGGGCGAAGCTTTCGGCGATGGCGAGCTCCGCGCCGCGGCCGGGGGGCTCAGCGGGCGGCGCAGGCTTGAACGATCGCGCGCAGCGGACCCGGCGGCGGCTTGAGCCAAGCGATATTCGCCCCGGCGGCCCGCTCGACCCGCCCGCCGAACCGCTTCACGTTCTTGACGATCGCTGGGACCGCCATGCTGGCCTGCTGACGGTCGGTGTAGAAGGCGATCAGCGCCGCGCCGGTATCAAGCTCCCCCGCCGGACTGCCGTGGTCCTGCGGTGGCAGGACCACCCCGCCGATGGTCCGCAGGCCGTGGCCGATCAGGCAGGCCCTGACGCGTTCGATCCTTGCCCCAACCGCCCGCAAGGGCGCAGAAATCACCAGCCTTGCCAGCGGCTTGCAGGCAATGGCGTGCTCGATCGCGTTCACGGCCGCCGGCCCGAGGCCGAACCGCGCCGGGCATGCGAAGCGTCGGCCGTCGCTGAAGACGAACGTGCAGGAGGCGCTGGCCGTGCAGTACGTCGAGGACACCTGCACGAAGGGTCCGCTGGCCTCTGAGCGCGAGTTGGTCGCGGCGCCACCCGAGCCGCACGCGCCGATCGCGACGGCGAGCCCGCCTGTCACCGCCAGGGCGCGCAGATAGCGAGCGACTTGGCTCCGCGTGAGCTTGACCACGGCCGGGGGGACGAGTGCAGCGATGCGCGAGGCTACCGCGTTCGATTGGCCTGGCACGGCTCGCGATTACCGTGACGCGATCGCGAGGCGAGGCCGTCATCCGAGGGCACGAAGTTCAGCGGTCGGTGGAATCGACCAACGCCGGAACCGAGTCCTTTCCGTCGATGTCGTAATAGACGCCTGGGAACGTCTGGAACGCCCCGCTCCCGTCGTGTCGCAGATGCGAGTCCTTGAAGGTCAACGCACCCCAGCCGCTGTCGACGACGTCGAAGACCGCCCCACCACCCTCTCTCGCGGAGTTGTTGTCCATGACGGTGCCGGCGATCAACAGATTGTCGTCAGTACCGTCGAGGTAGATCGCGCCGCCGCTACCTCCGCCCGGCGTGCCGGGTGACGCCGGGTTCGCACCTCGGCCGATCGCCTGGTTGTCGGTGAACAGGCTGTTGAGGACTGTCCACTGGACGCTGATGCTGCTGAGTGCGCCGCCATTTGAGCAGTGCCCGCCGCGGAAGGTGTCATCGGTGATGTAGACAGGGCGGTTCTTGTACTGCGCCAGGGCGCGGATCGCACCGCCGCCGAGGTCGGGCCCGTCGCGGTAGCAGCCGTTGTCGAGGAAACGCGAGTTGACCGCCCGAAACTGACCGCCCTCGACATAGATCGCCCCTCCCCCGTCAACCCCGCCGTACCAACACGTCGGCATGTTGGCCGTGCACTCGGCCTGATGAGTGCCGTCGTAGCCATCCTCGAAGGTGATGTTCTGCACGACGACCCGCGGGTAGGGCTGGTTGACACAGTCGTCGGTCGACCATTTTCCGGCGCAGGTGTCGGAGTAAAGGATGCGCCGCCTTTGGTCTCCGCTCAGCGTTACCAGCCCGCCTCCGTCGAGGACCATCAAGGGCCGGGTCTTGATCACGCGCGCTGTGGCGGTCATCAAGATCGTGACCGGCTTCGGCCCGCAGTCGAAGGCGATGAAGCCGCCGGCTGCGACGTCGCGCACCACGGCAGCTGAGGTGCAACTCGCCGGTGTGCCGTTCCCGATCACGTGATCGGGGCGCCCGGTAGCGACAGCGCGGCCTGCGGGCGGTACGTAGAAGTGACCGTCTGGGTTGCCGAAGTCGGGCAGCACCGTCGCCGACGCGGCGCGAACAGCCGCGGCTGTGGCCCGCGCTGCACGAGCCGACGCCTGCGGCGTCGCACCGTGGAGGAGCATCGCGAAGGCGATCGCGCACCCCGACGCCAGCGCCGCGCTGCGCCGGGACGTCAAAATACGGCGCAGCGGCGGCCCCACAGTCACGTCCACGTCTCTCCCATCGGCGACCGAGAAGTGCCCGCTTAGGCACGACCCCGTCGCTCGACGAGTAGGCAGACCGACGACCGAGCGAGAACCGCGCGCTCAACCAGCGTCTCGGCCGTGTCCGCACTTCACATCAGCCGGCGAGCATCTTCTGGACGGCCTGGCGACTGACGCCAAGCTCGCGCGCGAGGTCGGCCTGCGAGACGCCCTTGCCGATTAGCGCGAGCATCAGGTCCCGGCGCTCTGCGCCGAGCCGGCGTGCGATTGTCGTGTGCTCGATCGCCTGAGCTCGGACTTCCTTTATGCGCTGGACCAGTACTTCGTGTTCTGGAGGTATCGGTGGCATGCGAGCATCATGACAACTATTGGTTGTCGTGTCAACCAGTGGTTGCCGGCGCGCCTACCGCCTCGAGGCGTCGGGTCGCTCGGCCGCCGTCATCACTGTTTGAACACTGGCTGCGTCGGGCCGCGCGGCGAAGATCTCCTCGGCCCGCCCGGCAGCGTCGAGAACGAGCTGCGCGTCGATCTCATGACGCGTCAGCGGAATCGATACGGCGGGCCACTCGCAAACCAACGCGAGCGGGCCGGGTGGAGGAAGGGGCCAGACCCAGAATTGCTGACTCCAGCGAGTCCCGCCACCGCTTCCGCCATGAAACGTCAGGACAGGTCCCGCGGGCTGATCCTCGAAACTCGGCGGGCGCGACCCACCGACGTTGGTCGCCTTCGCGCCGTCGGCGAACTGCACGCCGAAGCGCAGCGTGCCCTCCTCGAGTGCGGCGTGCAGACCGCGGTGACGTCCCATGGAGAACGGGTCGAGAGCATCGAATGCCGTCGGGTCGCCGATCGCGAGAAGGTCGAGCTCGAAGCCGCTTGCATACGCGACGACATACGTCACATACAACGCGACGGCCACCGTCCGCGCAAGCATGAGTTCCAGTCCCACGACGCCGGGCAAACTGCCCGACGGCGGGCCGACCCAGGGCGGCAATGGTGTCGCCCGCCGCGGCGGCTCCGGAGGCGGCGGGGGAGGTTCGAAGAACTCACCGCTCACGACCACGCCAGCTTCTCACATCCGCAGCCGCGTTAGATTGCGAACTCCTCGCATGCCCGCGGGCCATTTCTCCACCGACGATCCACTCCGCGCCGACGTATCGGCGCTGCTTCGCCGACACCTCGAGTACGCCCATGCCAACACGGCGCCCGAAGACGTCTTTGCCCTCGACGTCGAGCGCTTGGCCGATCCGGCGATAGCGTTCTTCAGCTTTCGCGACGGCGAAGGCAGGCTGCTGGCGGTCGGCGCGCTGAAGCATCTCGACGGCGGCCACGCCGAGATCAAATCGATGCACACCGCGCAGGAGGCCCGCCGTCGCGGAATCGGCCGCGCGATGGTCGCCCACCTGCTCGACTGCGCGCGAGAACGGGGCTACACGCGCGTGAGCCTCGAGACCGGTTCCCAGCCCGCGTTCGCGCCGGCCCGGGCTCTCTACGAGGCCTCCGGCTTCGAGCCGTGCGTGGCCTTCGCGGACTATCGCTCGAGCGACGCCAGCGTGTTCATGACGATCGCGCTCGACTGACCGCGGGCCGCCAGGACTTTACATCGCGCGCTCGGGTGCCGATTTCCTGGCATGTGAGCTACGCGAAGTCATCGATGAGCTTCTCGCGACTGCTCGTCCGCGTGTCGTGGGGCGCGGCGCGTTCGCGCCTCGAACGCTCAGCTCGCGCGGCTTTCGTCGCGCTGCTGCGGCTCGTTCACTCGGCCGTCGCCGCGGCCGAGCGAACCGATTAGCGCTCTCTGGTGCCGAAACAGGCGCGAACGGGGCCTGTACGAACGTGCCTACTACCCGTAGAAGATCCGGATAAGCCGCGACACACGTCGCGACTCCCGAGCCAGCGTGCACGATGGCGTCCAGAGGCCGTCAAGTCACGTCGAAAGCCCGCCGATAACTGCTTGATGAGGCGTGCCTGGCGAAGGCGCTCGCCAAACCCCGCTCGCCAGGCGCCCTCGGCGGTCGGATGACGAACACCCAGAGAACTGCGGTCGTAGAGGCGTCGGAGCGCGACGAGGACGCGCCGCTCCTCGACAGCGAGTTTCACCACCGCCTGCTGTTCGAGCACAACCCGCTTCCGATGATGGTCTACGACCGGGCGACGCGACGGATTCTCGCCGTGTCCAACTCGGCGGTCGAGAAGTTCGGCTACAGCCGCGAGGAGTTCATCTCGATGACACTGACCGACCTCACCCCACCCGAGGACCTCGAGGCCTTCGAGCAGTTCTTCGAGCGAAGCGGGGGCGTTGAGCGCCTCGGCACGCTGTCCGGCGCTCGCCGCCAGCGCTGCAAGGACGGCCGCATCATGGACATCGACATGATCGGCGACGATCTCGACATTGGTGGCCGCCCGTGCCGCATCCTCCTCTGCCAGGACGTGACCGAGCGAAACCGCGCCACCGCCGAGCTCGTGCAGGCCCGCGAGCAACTGGCGCGCACCGCCGCCGAGCACCAGCTCCTATTCGAGCGAAACCCGCAGCCGCTCCTCGTCTACGACTCTCACACCCTTCGGATCGTCGCCGTTTCCGATGCCGCCACGGCAAGCATGGGCTACACGCGCGAGGAGTTGATGGAGCTCACGTTGTTCGACATCGCTCCGGAAGAAGACCACGCGCCGATGCGCGTCTTCCTCGACAGCCACCCTCCAGGCAGCGAGCGCCTCGGGCTGCAGCTCGCGCGCCCCCGCCACCACCTGGCCAAGGACGGCACGATCATCGACGTCGAGGTGACCAGCGACGACCTCGTTCTCGGCGGCCGCGCGTGCCGCGTCTGCCTGTGCCTGGATGTGACCGAGCGAAATCGCGCGAGCGAGGAGCTTGCGGTTGCGCGTGATCAGGCGGTTGAGGCGTCGAATATGAAGTCGGCGTTTCTGGCGAATATGAGTCACGAGATTCGTACGCCGATGAATGGCGTGATCGGGATGACCGAGCTGCTGCTGGGGATGGAGCTCGGCGATGAGCAGCGCGAGGCGGCGGAGCAGATCGCGCGCTCGGGCGAGCAGATGCTCTCGATCATCAACGACAT
>DATGHN010000140.1:0-9014 GCA_035308005.1 Solirubrobacteraceae bacterium | reverse complement strand
CGACGCGCACGAGCGAACCCTGCGCGTACTGGGGCTTGATCTTGCGCGCGCGCTCGCGGCGTGAGCTGAGCCGCGGCTCGGCCTCCCCCGCCGGGATCAGCGGCATGCCGCACTCCGCGCAGAAGCGCTCGTCCGCACCATGCTGCGACTGGCAGCTCGGACAGACGAGGACGGCGCTCATCACACCACGCTGAGCGCGACCTCTTCGGGCGTCTCGGACTCGATCCGGTAGGCGCGCACCTCGGGCTCCTCACCGGCGAGCCCGACGATGATGTAGAGCGTCCCGGGCCACAGCGGCCCGGCGCGCGGCACGAAGGCCATGTTGATGTCGGTCTCCGATGGGCGCGGCGCGCTGCGCGTGTGGGAGTGGTAGATCGCGCCGTAGTCCCAGCCGTTGGACTCGATCTCCTCGCCGATCTGAAACTGATCGGCGCCGTCCATCAGGTAGCGAAGCGGCGAGGCGGCGGCGTTGCGCGCGGCGAAAACGCGCACGGCCTCGCCGTCGACGCTGGCGACGATGCCACAGCACTCGTTCGGCGCCTCCCTGCGCGCGTGGGCCACGATCTCCTCGTAGAGCGGGCGGCTGATCTTCATCGGCTGCGGTCGCGAAGGCGCCGCTCCGTCACCACCAGAGCGTGCTCTCGAGCTTCTCGATCTCCTCGAGCGGCTTGGTGTAGAGGCCGCTGGAGAGGTACTTCCAGCCGTCGTCGGCGACGATGAAGACGACGTTGCCCTCGTCGAGCTCACCGGCGATGCGCACGGCGACACGCGCGATCGCGCCCGAGGAGACGCCGGCGAAGATGCCCTCCTCCGCGAGCAGCCGGCGCGTCCAGATGATCGCGTCGCTGTTCGTCACGAAGATCTTGCGGTCCAGCAGGGCGAGGTCGATGATCGGCGGGATGAAGCCGTCATCGAGCGAGCGCAGCCCCTGGACCGGCTCGCCCTGCATCGGCTCCGCGGCGACGATCTTGACGCTGTCGCCGAGCGCCTCCTTGAGCCGCCGTGCATTGCCCATCAGGGTGCCGCCGGTCCCGAGCCCGGCGACGAACGCCGCGACATCATCGAGCTCGTCGAGGATCTCGACCGCCGTGCCGTTGTAGTGCGCGAGCGGGTTGGCGAGGTTGCCGTACTGGTAGGGCATGTAGTAGCGCGAGTCGGCAGCGGCCATCTCGAGCGCGAGTTCGACCGCGCCGTTTGAGCCCTTGGCGCCCTCGGAGTAGACGATCTCGGCGCCGTACATCTGCAACAGCTGCGTGCGCTCGGGCGTGACGTTGTCGGGCATCACGACCTTCACCGGATAGCCCTTGTAGGAGCAGATCATCGCCAGCGAGATGCCGGTGTTTCCGGATGTCGGCTCGAGGATCGTCTGACCGGGCGCGATCGCGCCCTTCTCCTCGGCGTCCTCGATCAGCGAGCGCGCGACGCGGTCCTTGACCGAGCCCGTCGGATTGCGCGATTCGAGCTTGGCCCAGATGCGCACGCCGGGCTTCGGCGAGAGGCGCTTCAGCTCCACGATCGGCGTGTTGCCGATCGACTGGACGAGGTCGCCGTAACGCCCGCCGCAGGGGCGGTTTCGAAGAGTCTCGAAGCTCATCCCGATTTCAGGATAGCTGGGCCGCGCCCCCGGCCATGGCGGGCAGGATCACCAGTACATCGCCCTCGCCGACGGCCGTCTCGAGGCCGTCGAGGACGCGCACGTCCTCATCGTTGAGGTAGACGTTGACGTAGCGGTTGAGCTCGCCGCCGTTGCCGAAGAGCTGGGTGCCGGTGGCCGGGTGGGCGCTGACGAGGCCCTCGAGGACCTCTCGAACGCTCGATCCGGGAGCCGTCACCTCACGCTCGCCGCCCACGGAGGCGCGCAGCACGGGTGGGATCTTGATCGTCGCCATGGAGCGGGAGACCCTACCCGGCGGCCGCGCAGAACGCCTCGTAGTCGGGGAACACGCCCATCTCCTCGTCGGTGATGTCCTCGGGGTCGCGCGAGCAGATCGGGCACTGCGGGTCGCGCGGAACCTTGACCTCGGTCAGCGTCGCCGCGAGCGCGTCGTAGAGCAGCAGCCGGCCGATCACCGGATCGCCCGCGCCGACGATCAGCTTCACGACCTCGGTCGCCTGGAGCAGGCCCATCGTCCCTGGCAGCACGCCGAGGACGCCGTTGGCGCCGCAGGAGGGAGCGAGCTCCGCCGGCGGCGGAACCGGGAACAGGCAGCGGTAGCAGGGCCCCACGTAGGGCGCGAAGACAGAAAGCTGTCCGTCGAAGCCGAGGATCGAGGCTGAGACGACCGGGATCCGCAAGCGCACGGACGCGTCGTTGAGGAGGTAGCGCGTCGGGAAGTTGTCGACGCCGTCGACGATCACGTCCCACCCCTCGATGATCTCCATGATGTTGGAGGCGTCGATACGGGTGCGGTACTTGACGACCTCGACGTCCGGGTTGAGCGCCTTGATCGTCTGCTCGGCGGAGTCGACCTTGGCGACGCCGATCCGCTCGGTGCTGTGAATCACCTGGCGCTGGAGGTTCGAGAGGTCAACGACGTCGTTGTCGACGATGCCCAGCGTGCCGACGCCGGCGGCGGCGAGATAGAGGGCGGTCGGCGAGCCGAGGCCGCCCGCGCCGAGCAGCAGCACGCGCGACTCGAGGAGCTTGCGCTGTCCGGTCTCGCCGATCTCGGGGATCAGGATGTGGCGCGAATAGCGGTCGCGCTGCTCGGCGCTCATCGCCTTCGGCACATCGACCTCGTAGCCGCGGTCCTTCCAGAGCGTGATCCCGCCGGTCATCGAGGCGACGTCTGAGTAGCCGAGGTCGTGCTCGAGGGTGTGGGCGGCCAGCGCGCTGCGCTGACCCGAGGCGCAGTAGAGGATCACACGCTGCCCGCGATCGGGAACGATCCCCTCGATCCGCGACTCGAGGTAGGAGCGCGGCACGTGCCTCGCGCCGGGAAGGTGCCCGGCGGCGAACTCCTCGGTCTCGCGGACATCGACGATCGCCGCGCCGTCGCCGATCAGCTCGTGCACGGCTGCGGGGTCGATCTCCGTGATTCCCGCCTTGATCTGGCGAATGAACTCAGCGCCCGAAGGGCTCATCTTTCAAACTCCTGAAGTCTTGTCGGCTTTTGAGACTTTACAAAGTATAGCGCCCCAAGAAGGCGCTGTCGAAGCGCTACCCACGGGTTAGGATGCCAAAGCCGGTGACCGCCGCAAACATCTTTGAGCCGGACTTCGACGAGCTGCGTTCGCATCCCGGTAAGGACGGCTTCGAAGCGCGCCGCGCCCGCGTCGGCCGCCAGGCCGGAGCCCGCCGCCTCGGGGCGAGCGTCTGGGAGCTCGACGCCGGCCAGAGCGCCTATCCCTACCACTGCCACCTCGGCGAGGAGGAGCTGATCGTCGTCCTCGAGGGGCGTCCGAGCCTGCGCGATCCGGACGGTTGGCGCGAGCTTGAGCCGGGCGAGGTCGTGGCCTTCCCGCGCGGCGAGGAGGGCGCCCACCAGCTCGCCAATCGCACCGCCGAGACGATCCGCTTCCTGTCCCTCTCGACCAGCGGCGACCCCGACATCGTGCTCTACCTCGACGCCGGGAAGATCGCCGCCGCCGAGCGCCGCGCCGACGGCGCCGGCTTCGGCCGCTTCTTCTTCACAGACCAATCGGTCGGCTACTGGGACGGCATCGAGTCCTGATATCCTACCTCGCAGATAGGGTTTTTCTGCGATGATGTTCTCAACCAAGGCCGAGTACGGCGTGCGCGTGATGGTCGACCTCGCGAGGCGAGGCGGGCAGACGCCGGTCGCGCTCGGTGAGATCGCCGAGCACGAGGGCCTGCCGCTCGCCTATCTCGAGCATCTCGTCGCCCGACTGCGCCGCGCCGGCCTGATCGAGAGCCGCCGCGGCGCCCACGGCGGGTACCTGCTGGCCCGCGATCCGGCGCAGATAACGATGGCCGAGGTGGTCGAGGCCCTCGAGGGCCGGATCGCCCCGATCGAATGCCTGACCAGCTCGCCCGACGGGACGATCCGCTGCCTGCGCGAGGCCGACGCCGACCACGTCTGCACCACGAAGGTGCTCTGGACGCGCGTCCGCGGCGCCATCGTGCGCACGCTCGAGGAGACGACCCTCGCCGAGCTCATCCCGACGACGACGAACAAGAAGGCGGTAGCCGCATAGTGGTCCCACAGCTCGAGATCCGAAACCTGCACGTGCGCACCGAGGATCGCGAGATCCTGCGCGGCGTCGACCTGACGGTCCGCCGCGGCGAGCTGCACGCGCTGATGGGCCCGAACGGGTCAGGCAAGTCGACGCTTGCGAACACGATCATGGGGCATCCGTCCTACGAGGTGACCGAGGGCGAGATCCTCTTCGAGGGCGACAACATCCTCGAGCTCGAGCCGCACGAACGGGCCAAGCTCGGGCTGTTCCTGGCCTTCCAGTATCCGGTCGCCATCCCCGGCGTCTCCGTCGCCAACTTCCTGCGCATGGCGATCAACGCGCGCCGCGAGGAGCCGATCAAGATGAAGGAGTTCGCCGAGCAGCTGACGCGCGCCGTCGACCTGCTCGACGTCGACCGCTCGTTCACCTCGCGCCACCTCAACGAAGGCTTCTCGGGCGGCGAGAAGAAGCGCGCCGAGGTGCTGCAGATGGCGATGCTCGCGCCCGAGATCGCGGTCCTCGACGAGACCGACTCAGGGCTCGACATCGATGCCCTGCGGACCGTCGCCGAAGGCGTCCGCAAGCTCCACGAGGACCAGGGCCTCGGCGTCCTGATCATCACCCACTACCAGCGAATCCTCGACTACGTCAAGCCGGCCTTCGTGCACGTGATGATGGACGGGCGGATCGTCCTCGATGGCGGTCCGGAGCTCGTCGAGCGCCTCGAGCGCGAGGGCTACGACCGGATCCGCGAAGAGGTCGCCGCGCGTGCCTGAGGCAGCGACCGCACCCAAGCCCGGAACCCCGCCGCAGGCGACCCTGAATTCGGCGCTAGACGCGCGCGGCGCGGGCGGCGAGCCGCTGGCGGTGTTGCGCGAGCGCGCGCGCGAGGCGTTCGACACGCTCGAGCTGCCGTACTGGCGCCGCTCGGGCTTCTGGCAGACCTCGTTCACGAACCTCGACATGGCCACGCTCGGCCCGATCACGCGCGAGGCCGATTCGACGGCGGTCCCGCAGATTGTCTCGGGGCGCGCCAACGCCGGCGTCCTCGTCCAGCGCGACGCCTCCGTGGTGCACGTCGAACTGGACGCAGAGCTCGCCGAGCGCGGCGTGATCCTCTGCTCACTCGAGGAGGCGGCAATCCAGCACACCGAGCTCTTCGAGCGCTACTTCATGCGCCGCCTGCTGCTCGACCGCGACAAGCTCGAGGCCGCCTCGGCCGCGTTCTGGAGCGGCGGCGCGTTCCTCTACGTCCCACCCGGGCTCTCGATCGAGGATCCCTTCCAGATCGTGTACGAGATCGGCGCCGCCGGCAGCGCGCAGTACGCGCACACGCTCGCGATCGTCGACCGCACCGCGGAGATCCGCCTGCGCGAGTACGACCTCGCCGGCGCGACCTTCGACGGCGACGCGCTGCATGCTGGGCAGTTCGAGCTCTACCTCGAGGACGGTGCGCGCTGCCGCCTCGCGCAGCTTACGGACTGGAGCGACGGGCATGTCAGCGACGCCTCGACATCGGTTGTCGAGGTCGGCCGCGACGCCTACTGCCACTGGCTGCCGGCGCTTCTTGGCGGGCATCTGATCCACCACCACGACGAGCTCGTCGTCGCCGGCAAGGGCGGCGACATGGCGTTTCGCGGGCTCCTCTTCAGCGAGGCGCAGGAGCACCTCGACGTCTTCGCCGTGGACCTGCATGAGACCGGCCCGTCGGGCGGCGACGTCCACTGGCGAGGTGCCGCGACGGGCTCGAGCCGCGCGAGCTTCGAGGGCCTGATCAAGATCAACCAGGGCGCGCAGCAGAGCCACACCTACCTGCAGTTCCACTCGATGATGCTCTCCGCCGACGCCAAGCTCGACGCGATCCCGTCGGTCCTCGTCGGCGCCGACGACGTCTCGGCCTCGCACGGCGGGACCGTCGGCGAGCTCGACGAGCACCTGATCTTCTACATGCAGAGCCGCGGCCTGACCCGGCCGCAGGCGGTCCGCGTGATCGTCGAGGGGTTCTTTGAGCCGCTGATCGTCCAGCTCGAGGACGAGCAGCTCGAGGCGGCGGTACGCTCGCGCATCGGCGCGAAGCTCGCTGCCGCGGCTGCCGACATCGAGCGCTACGCGCTCGCGCGGTGACGATGACCGCTCTGAGCTCGACCGGGCTCGACGTGCGGGCGGACTTCCCGATCTTCGCCCGCGAGATCGACGGGCACCCGCTCGTGTACCTCGACTCGGCGTCGACGTCGCAGAAGCCCGAGGCAGTGCTCGCGGCCCTCGACGACTACTACCGCAACCACAACGCGAACATCCACCGCGGCGTCTACGCGCTGGCGCAGGAGGCGGACGCTCTCATCGAGGGCGCGCGCGCAAGGATCGCGGCGTTCGTCAACTGGCCGGCACAGGACACGATCTTCACGCGCAACGTGACGGAGGCGATCAACCTCGTCGCCTACTCGTGGGGACGCACGAACCTGAGCCCCGGCCAGGCGGTGCTCCTGACGCAGATGGAGCACCACTCCAACATCGTCCCCTGGCAGCTCGCCGCGCAGGCCACCGGAGCGACGCTCCGCTACCTGGATGTCGACGGCGACGGCAAGCTGTCGCTTGAGCAGCTCGACTCAGAGCTCGCGCGCGGCGACGTCGCGATCGTCGCGCTAGCGCATGTCTCGAACGTGCTCGGCACGATCAATCCGGTCGCCGAGGTCGTCCGCCGCGCCCACGACGCGGGCGCGCTGGTGCTGATCGACGGCGCCCAGGCGGTGCCGCAGATGCCGTTCGACCTGCGGGCGATCGGCGCCGACTTCTACGCCTGGACCGGCCACAAGGCGCTCGGCCCGACCGGCGTCGGGCTGCTTCACGCCCGCGCTGAGCTGCTCGAGGCGATGCCTCCGTTCCTGTCCGGCGGCGACATGATCGCCACGGTCGAGGCGCAGAGCTCGACCTGGAACGCGCTGCCCTGGAAGTTCGAGGCCGGCACGTCGATGATCGCGCAGGCGATCGGTCTCGGCGCCGCGATCGACTACCTCGCCGCGCTCGGCATGGCGAACGTGCGCGCCCACGAGCAGGCCCTGACGGCGGCCACGCTCGAGCGGCTCGCGGCGATGCCCGGCGTCAGCGTGTTCGGACCGCCGCAGGCGCTCGACCGCGGCGGCGTCATCGCCTTCGCGCTCGACGGCATCCACCCCCACGACGTCGGCGAGCTGCTCGGCCGCCGCGGCGTCTGCGTGCGCGCCAGTCACCACTGCGCCCAGCCGCTGATGCGCGTCCTCGGCGTCGTTGCGACTGCGCGCGCGAGCTTCGGCCCCTACAACGTCGCCGCCGACATCGATGCCCTTGCGGAGGCGATCGCCGAGGCTCAGAAGGTGTTCGCGGACTGATGGACGACCTCTACCGCGACTTCATCCTCGAGCACTACAAGCGGCCGCGGAACTTCGGCGAGCTTGCCACGCACGACCACGCCGCGCATGAGGTCAACCCGCTCTGCGGCGACGAGCTCGGCGTGCAGATCGCGCTCTCCGACGATGGGCGGATTGCCGACATGCGCTTCCAGGGTCACGGCTGCGCGATCTCGCAGGCCGCCGCCTCGATGGCCTCGGAGCAGCTGATCGGAATGGACGCCCAGCGAGCCGCTTCGCTCGACGCCGGGTGGATGCTCGACCTGCTCGGGATCCCGGTCTCGGCGACGCGCCGCAAGTGTGCACTGCTGTCGCTGAAAGTCGTCCGCCACGCGCTCACGGGCGACGGTAGCTGGCCCGCCGATCCGGACTGACGATCCCGACCGCTATACTAGGCTTTATGGCAACCACCGCTAAGAGAATCCCCAAGCAGAGCCCGATCATCGAAGATGAGCAGGGGCAGCTGGTGGCCAAGCGGGGCGTCTCGGAGGAGGTCATCCGCGAGCTCTCCCGCATCAAGGACGAGCCGGACTGGATGGCCGAGCGTAGGCTCGCCTCCTTCAAGATCTTCGAGCACAAGCCCATGCCCAAGTGGGGTGTGGACCTCTCCGAGCTCAACTTCGACGAGCTCGTCCTCTACTCGCCGCCGACCACCGGCCGCTTCGACTCCTGGGACGACGTCCCCGCCGAGATGAAGGACACCTACGAGGCGCTCGGCATCCCACAGGCCGAGCGCGAGCACCTCGCCGGCGTCGTCGGCGTGTGGCGCCAGGAGCCGGTCTACGAGGGTCTCAAGGAGGAGTACGCCAAGCTCGGCATTCTCTTCTGCTCGATGGACACCGCGGTCCGCGAGTACCCCGACCTCGTCCAGAAGTACTTCATGCGCAAGTGCGTCCCGCCGCAGGACAACAAGTTCGCCGCACTGCACGGCGCGGTCTGGTCGGGCGGCGCCTTCGTCTACGTCCCGCCGGGCGTCAAGTGCGACCTGCCGCTGCAGGCCTACTTCCGGATGGAGGGCGCCGGCGAGGGGACCTTCGAGCACACGCTGATCGTCGCCGACGAGGGCTCGGACGTGAACTACATCGAGGGCTGCACGGCGCAGACCTACAGCGTCAACTCGATGCACTCGGCGGTCGTCGAGATCTTCGTCCACGAGGGCGCGAAGGCGCGCTACACCACAGTCCAGAACTGGTCCAAGGACGTCTACAACCTGAACACCAAGCGCGCCGTCGTCGACGCCCACGGCACCGTGGAGTGGGTCGACGGCTCGATGGGCGCGAAGTACGTGATGCTCTACCCCGGCTCGTTCCTGCTGGGCGAGGGTGCGCGCGCCGACCATATCAACGTCGGCGTCGCCTCGGGCAAGGTGCACAAGGACACCGGCGCCAAGGTCGTCCACCTCGCGCCGAACACCAGCTCCAACATCCTCGCCAAGTCGATCTCCAAGGACGGCGGGATCATGGGCTACCGCGGCCTGGTCCGGATGGGCCA
>DATGHN010000139.1:0-2307 GCA_035308005.1 Solirubrobacteraceae bacterium | reverse complement strand
GAGATCCACGTCCTGCAGGGCGAGCGCGAGATGGCGACCTACAACAAGTCGCTCGGCAAGTTCCAGCTGACCGGCATCCCGCCGGCGCCGCGGGGCATCCCGCAGATCGAGGTCGGCTTCGACATCGACGCCAACGGCATCCTGAGCGTTTCGGCGAAGGATCTCGGCACCGGCAAGGAGCAGAAGATCGAGATCAAGGCCGGCTCGGGGCTCTCGGACACCGAGATCAAGAACATGGTCTCCGATGCCGAGACGCACGCCGAGGACGACCGCCGGGCACGCGACCTCGCCGAGGCGCGCAACAACGGCGAGAACTCGGCCTACCAGGCCGAGCGTCAGCTGCGCGAGCTGGGTGACGCCGTCGATGAGCCCTCGAAGGAGAACATCGAGGAGGCCATCAAGGCGCTGCGCGAGGTCCTCGACGGCGATGACGCGAACGCGATCCGCACCCGCACGGACGCGCTGAACGAGGCCTTCCACAAGGTCTCCGAGGCGATGTACGAGCGCGCGCAGCAGCAGGCGCAGACAAACGGCGCCCCGTCGGGCAGCACGGACGAGGAGGCCTCCTCCGAGGAGGACGTTGTCGACGCCGAGGTTGTCGACGAGCCGAGCGCGTAAGCGATGAACGACCGCAGCCACGCGGGAGGGGCGGGCGCGCCGCGCTCGCCTCACCGCGGCGCAACGAAGCCCCACCCTCGTGCGGTGAGCGATCCGGACGTGCTGGCGGGGCTGGTCGACGGCGCCGCCGAGGAGGCGGCGCCGGGCGAGGCCGCTGAGGCCGCTGAGGCCGAGGTCGTCGAGGTCGACGAGCTCACGGCGACCGCCGCGCAGCGCGACGAGTATCTGGCGCTCGCGCAGCGCACCCAGGCCGACTTCGAGAACTACCGCAAGCGCGCCGCCCGCGAGGCCGGCGCGGCGCAGGAGCGCGGGCTGGCGCGGCTGGCCCGGGAGCTGTTGCCGGCGCTCGACAACCTCGACCGCGCGCTTGACCACGCCGCCGAGTCAGACGCCGATGAGACGCTCCTCGACGGCTTGCGGCTCGTCCGCCGCGAGCTGCTCGGTGCGCTCGAGCGCGTCGGCATCTCGGCCTACGGCGAGGCCGGCGAACGCTTTGACCCAGAGATCCACGAGGCCGTAGCGCAGCAGCCGGCCGACGGGCGCGAGCCCGGCGAGATCGTCGACGTCTACCAGGCGGGCTACCGCTCCGAAGGGGGCGGCGTGATCAGGCCGGCGCGCGTCCTGGTGGCGGGCTAGGAGGCGGCGACATGGCAGCGACGCGCCGCAAGGACCCCTACAGCGTGCTCGGCGTCGACAAGAAGGCGACGGCCGCCGACATCAAGAAGGCCTACCGCAAGCTCGCGCGGCAATACCACCCCGACCGAAACCCGGGCGATAAGCAGGCCGAGGAGCGCTTCAAGGAGATCAGCGAGGCCCACGACCTGCTCTCCGATCCCGAGAAGCGCGCCTCCTTCGACCGCGGCGACGGGATCTTCGGCGGCGCCGGCGGCGCGAACCCGTTCACGGGCGGCTTCGACACCGGCAACTTCTCGGACATCCTCTCGAATCTCTTCGGCGGCGCCGGGGCGGGCGGCGGCGGCCGGCGCGCGGGCGCGCGGCCCGCGCCCGAGCGCGGACGCGACCTCGAGGCGGAGATCCAGATCGGCTTCGACCAGGCCGTCCACGGCGCCCAGGTGCCGCTCACGATCCCGATGTCGGAGCGCTGCTCGACGTGCTCGGGGACGGGCGCGCAGCCGGGAACCAAGCCGAGCGTATGCCCGCGCTGCGAAGGCCGCGGCATCGAGTCCCAGGGACAGGGCATGTTCTCGATCTCCTCGCCCTGCTCGCGCTGCGGCGGCAGCGGCACGGTGATCGAGTCGCCGTGCCCGACGTGTAACGGCAGCGGCGCGACGCGCGGCGTCAAGCGGCTGCGCGTCAACATCCCCGCGGGCGTCCACGACGGCAGCCGCATCCGCCTCGCCGGCAAGGGCGAGGCCGGGCTGCGCGGCGGGCCGGCCGGCGACCTCTACGTCGTGACGCACGTGACCGCCTCGCCGATCTTCCATCAGAAGGGCCAGCATCTCGAGGTCGAGGTGCCGCTGACGGTCGTCGAAGCGCTGCGCGGCGCCGAGGTCGAGGTCCCGACGTTGAAGGGGCGCAAGACGCTCCGCGTCGCGCCGGGCACGCGCCACGGCACGGTCCAGCGGCTGCGCGGCGAGGGACCGCCGCGGGTCGGCGGCAAGGGCAACGGCGACCTGCGCTACCGCTTTGTGATCGACGTGCCCGCGAGCCTCTCCGCCGAGCAGAGTG
>DATGHN010000138.1:0-6792 GCA_035308005.1 Solirubrobacteraceae bacterium | reverse complement strand
CGAGAATCAGTACGCGCACGCGCGCACCTTATCCCGCCGCGCGCGCGATGGCGAGCGACTGTCCGCCGCCGTCGGCGCGGCTAGGATGGCGCGTGCGGTTTGCAAAAAAAGCAACGAGGGTGGGGCGATGCGGCAATGGGGCAGGCGTGCGCGGACAGCGCTCGCCATCACGGTGGCGGTGGCGATCGTAGTGCCGGCCGCCGGCGCGGCCGCGGCGGCTGCGCGGACGCCCGCCGAGAAGGCGTTCGTCAAGGCCTACACGGCGCTCGTGCCCGGACTCAACAAGGTCAGCGAGGCGATCATCAGCGACACCGAGAACGCCGGGAAGCTGACCGACGCTCAGGTCGCGGCGGTCTACACTCGGCTCGCGAAGCAGTGGAGCGCCGCGACGGCCGCGTTCGTGAAGCTCAAGCCGCCCGCTGCCTACGCCGCAACCTTCGATGCCGCATCCGCCCGCGTCGCGCCGGTCGAGGCTGATCTGCTTGCAACAGCCAGGGCGGGGAGGACCCACAACGGGACCGCCGGCCGCGCCGCGGGCCGGCGGCTGGCGCTCGACTTCAACTCGCTTGGCGCAGCGGTAGCCAAGCTGAAGAAGCTGTTGGGGCTGCCGTAGCCGGATCTTGGATCCAATCCGTGGCGGATTGGATCCAACTCTCGCCAGGCGTCTACAGCTCCAGCGCTTCGAGCGCCTCCCAGAGGGTCTCGCGAAGCGCCGCGGAATCCTGGTCGGTGTGTCCGTAGAGCGGTCCGCGCCCGTCGCCGACAAGCTCGCGCACGAGTGCCACGCCGCGCACGGCGACGGGACGCTCGCCAAGCAGCCGCAGGGCCAGCCGCGACATCTCGGGCTCGGCGTCGGCGATCACGGCCCAGGACACCGGCGCTGAGTGAAGCCGCGGCCGGCGCGGCTCGCGCGCGCCGAGGAGAATCTGGCAGAGGCTGTTGCCGAGCTCGCGCGCGACCGGTCCGATCAGTCGCTCGGCGCGCAGCGCAAGCGCCGGGCTCGACTCGGGCGCGACCCCCGAGGCAAGTGCCGCGTCGAGCGAGGCCGAGTGCAGACGCACCGCGAGGCGATCGCGGAGGCGAACGCGACGCGGGACGACGTAGCTCGCGTCGCCCTGATCCTCAATCAGCAGCACGACGGACATCGAACCTCCAGAGGAAGCTGCGCGCCGACGGCCGGCGCGCCCTGCAGAGGAGGTCCTACCCGATCTGCGTGCTTGCTGCGCGTCTACTTCGAGGCGGCGCCTCCTGACCCCGGCGGGAGGAGAGCGCCGGGGTCAGGAACGCCGAAGCGAGAACTCGCCGCGAGGCTAGTAGCCGTAGCCGCCGCCACCACCGGTGGTGCTGCTGGAGGTGGTGGTGGTCTTCTTCGCTGCCTTCGTGACCTTGCTGCCGCTCGGGCTGACGACGTAGAAGCCGTTCACGCCCTCGCCGCTCGTCGGCGAGGAGGAGGTGTCCGAGGCGAACGTGTACAGAGGATGACCGGCGTAGGTGACCTGCGTCACCTTGCCGTGCTTGACGGTGCCGAGCAGCGACTGCTTCGCGCTGCCGGAAGCCTTCGGCTTGCCGCTCGCTGAGAGGATCGGCCAGACGCCGATGCAGCCGCCGTTACAGGCGAACTTCGGCGGCTTGTCGCCAACGTCGAGGTACAGCGTGTGCCCCGAGGAGGTGACGAGGATCGTGCCGAGCGAGGTGCTCTTGGTCTTGACGACGGTGCTCGAAGCGCTCGAGTGCGCCGTTGCGCCGAAGGCCGCCGCGGTGGCCGCCAGCGCCACGGCGGCGACGGACAGGGCGATCAGCGGTCTGAGGTTTTTCATGCGGGCCTTTCAGGGTGGCTTTCAATCGGTCCTGTTTGCAAGGACTCCGCTCGGCCCGGATTCCTTCCCTTCAGCCGACGCCATTAGGCTCCGCGCGCGTGCTCGCTTCGATCCCGAGCCCCTCCTCGAACGGCTTCCACATCGGGCCGCTGTTCATCCACGCCTACGGCCTCGCCTACGTCGTCGCCGTCACCGCCGCGGTGATCCTCTGCCGCCGCCGCTGGGAGAACCGCGGCGGCGATCGCGAGCTCGTCTACGAGGTCGCGCTGTGGGGTTTCCCGGCCGGGCTGATCGGTGGGCGCATCTACTTCCTGATCACGAGCTGGAACCAGGTGCCAAAGCATTGGTGGGGGCCGTTCGCGATCTGGAAGGGAGGACTCGGGATCTGGGGCGGGATCGCGCTCGGCGCGCTCGTCGGCCTGTGGCGCGTGCGTCGTCATGGCGCGAGTCTGGCCCGCTTCGCGGACGCCGGCGCCCCCGCGCTGCTCGTCGCCCAGGCGATCGGGCGGATCGGCAACTACTTCAACCAGGAGCTCTTCGGCGGGCCGACGACCCTGCCGTGGGGTCTTGAGATCTCGCCCGCGCATCGCCCCGCCGGCTATCTGCAGTACGCGACGTTCCAGCCGACCTTCCTCTACGAGCTGATCTTCGACCTCGCCTACGCGGCGTTTCTGTGCTGGCTCGGCAGGGGCGAGCGGATCCGCGCGCCGGGCCTCTTCGCCCTCTACGTGGCGGGCTACAGCGGCTTTCGGATCTGGGAGGAGACGCTTCGAATAGACCCCTCCCACTATCTCTTCGGCCTGCGCATCAACCTCTACGTCGCGTCGCTTCTCACACTCATCGGCGTGATCTGGTTCGCCTGGACGCAGCGACGCTCGGTCAACTCGCCGGCGCGCGCCGCAACGTGATGTCGGCGCAATCGATCGGCCCTACGCGCGAGGTATAGACCGGCGGGTGCATGCACCCGCCGGCGGGTCCGTGCATGCACGGACCCGAGGATCGGCGCGCATGTGCCCCGCACGGGGTGTGCGCCGATCCTTCCCGGGGGATCACTACGCTGAGTGCGGTGGGTGACTTGAGGCGCGAGGTCGTGATCGACATGGGGTCGAACTCGTTTCGGCTCGTCGCCTACAGCTTCGAGCCGGGGCGGTGGTGGCGTCGGACCGACGAGATCTACGACACCGTGCGGATCGCCGACGGACTGCTCGGGAGCGGGCGGCTCTCCGCCGAGCGGATCGAAACCGCGGTCGAGGCGATGGAGGTCTACGCGCACTTCTGCTCCGCGAGCGGGATCGCGCCGCCCGACGTTCGCGCGGTCGCGACCAGCGCGATTCGCGACGCCGCCAACGGCGGCGAGCTGCTCGAGCGCGTGCGCGAGGCGACCGGCCTGTCGGTCGCTGTGTTGAGCACCGAGGAGGAGGCGCGCTACGGCTATCTGGCGACCGTGAACTCGACGATGCTCCGCGACGGCGCCGTGCTCGACCTCGGTGGCGGGAGCCTCCAGCTCGTTCACGTCGCCGATCGGCGTGCGGTCTCGAGCGCGTCGTGGCCGCTTGGCACGGTGCGGATGACCGAGCGCTTCTTCGCTGAGAGCTCGGGCGCCAAGCAGCGTGCGGCGCTTCGGGCGTTCGTCGGCGAGCAGCTCGCGGGCGTCGATCGCGCGCAGGCGCTCGTCGGGATCGGCGGCACCGTGCGAAACCTCGCGGCGGCGGCGATGGCCTCGGCCGGGCTTCCCTCGATCGGCGTTCAGGGGACGGTCATCGAGGCTGACGAGCTCGAGGCGCTGATCAAGCGGCTGGCGTCCAAGCCGGTCGCCGAGCGGGCCTCGATCGAGGGCATCAAGCCAGGCCGCGCGGGACTGATCCTCGCCGGAGCGGTCGTCCTCGCCACCGCGATGGAGGCGGTCGGGGTCGAGCGGCTCGAGGTCACTCACGCGGGCCTTCGCGAGGGGGTCTTCTTCTCGAGCTTCCTCGCCGAGCGCGATCCGCCGCTCTTTGAGGACGTGCGCGTGGCGAGCGTCTGCAATCTGGCGCTTCAGTACCAGACCGATCTGACCCACCCGAGCCACGTCGCGGAGTTGGCGGTCGAGTTGCTGTCGTCACTCGACGGGGTGATGCCGCGCGCGAGCGGGCTCGACGTCGCGCAGCTCGTCTGGGCGGCGGGGATGTTGCACGACATCGGCATGTCCGTCGACTACGACGACCACCACAAGCACTCGCGCTATCTCGTCCTCGCGGCAGGGTTGCCGGGCTTCAGCCAGCGCGAGCTCGCGCTGATCGCGCAGACCGTGCGCTACCACCGCAAGGGGACGCCCGAGCTCGGCGATCTCGCGCCGCTGTGCCAGGCCCGCGACGCCAAGCTCCTGACAGGAATGTCGGCGCTTCTTCGCCTCGCCGAGCACCTCGATCGCGGGCGCGATGGGGCGGTCGTCCACGCGTCGCTTCGCGACTCGGGCGAGCAGCTCGAACTCGAGCTCGACGTCAACGGCGACCCCGCGCTCGCGCGCTGGGGAGCCGAGCGGCAGTCGGACCTGTTCCGGCGGGCGTTCGGGCGGCCGCTGGCGCTTGCCTGAGTATCTTTGGAGTGGCGATGAGCGAGCGCGAAGAAGAGGTCTACGAGCTGTTCCGGCGCGGGACGGAGCTGCTTGAGAGCCACGACTATGCGGCGGCCGTGGTGCCGCTGACGCGCGCGCGACGCGCCGAGCCCGACAAGGGCTCGATCCGCGAGGCGCTTGGACGGGCGCTGTTCCACTCGCAGCGCTACCGCGAGGCGGCCGAGGAGTTCGGGGCGCTCGCGGCGGCTTCGCCGACCAATGACTACGCCCTCTTCTGCCTCGGGCGCTCACTGCAGCAACTCGGCCGCCACCGCGAGGCGTGCCGGCCGCTCGCGATCGCGGCGTGCCTACGGCCGGAGCGAAGCGAGTACCGCGCCTACCGCGATCGCGCGCGGGCCGAGGCGTCGCGGGTCTGAACCAAGCGCCGGGCTAGCTGTCCGGCGCCGGGTCGCGCCGTCGGAGGGGCGCGGCGTGAGGTCTGCGCTCGAGGCGGCGGCCGGACTGCTCTGCGCCGGCGGGCTCTGGAGGGCGGCCGCGCCTGTCGCGCGGCGCTCGCGGATGGTGCGCCTCGTCGTCGAGCCCTACCGCAGCGACCGCACAACCGCAGCCGTTCTCGGAGCGGTCTTCACGACGCTTCATTCGCTCGTCGGGGTGTGGGGCCGCCTGGTGCTCGAAATCCACCTCGACCGCCGCCGCGACGGGTCGCCGCTGGCGTGGTTCGCGGTGGTCTGCCCGCGCTCGACCGAGCGTGCGGTGGAGGCGGCGCTTCGCGCGGCATACCCGAATGTGCGGCTGCGCGCGGTCGCGGCAGACGCGGCGGTGGCGGGGGTGGGTGTGCGCGTGCGCCGCCGTGACGTGCCACGCGCGGACGACGTCGTTGAGGCGGTCGAGCCGACGATCGAAGGCTTGCTCGCGGCGCTGGCGGCAGCCGGGCCCCCGGCCAGCGCGCGGCTGGTGCTGCGTCCGGCGTCGCGGCTGGTGGAGGCGATCTGCTCGACGCGGGAGGCGCCGGCGGGAGCGCTGTGGTGGGGATCGGTGGCGGCGTTCGCCGGCGACCGCCGCCGCGCCCGCGCGGTCGCAAGCGCGATCGGCGGCGGGGCGATCCCCGTCGTTTGCGGCGGTCGCGCGGGGCGGGCGCCGACCGTGCGCCGGTCGCCGCTCTGCCTCTTCCGCCCCGGCGAGGTCGTCGCGATGTGGAGCCTTCCCGTGCCGGAGTACGGGGCGCTCCCGTGCTTGCGCAGCGCGGTCCCGCTGGCGCCCGCGCCACCGCGGGTGACACGCGCGGCCGAGGGAACGTGCGGTCTGCTGCGCGACGACCACGGCCCGGTCACGATCGCTGAGGAGCTGCGACGTCAGCACGTCGCGGTCGTTGGGGCGGTGGACCAGGGGAAGACGTCGTTTCTGGCGGCCAGCGCTCGGGCCGACCTCGAGCGCGGCGACTGCGGGCTGATCGTGCTCGACCCGAAGGGCGACGCGGCGGCCGCGGTGCTGAGCATCGTGCCGCGGTCGCGCACGGTGACGCTGCTCGACATGGCGGCGCCGTGCGCCGGCTTCAATCCGCTGAGCGTCGATGCGCCGCCCGACGCCGTCGCCGACCAGGTCGTCGCGGCGCTCCGCGGCCTGTTCAGCGAGGCGGTTGCGGATTACGCGCGTCCGACAGGTCCGGCGGCGAATGAACGACGATCGCGCCCGCCGGGACGCCGTCGGCGGGCCAGGGGAGGACGGTGTCTTGCGCGTCGCCGTCGAGGCGAACGGAGAGCGTGACGGTCGCGTCGTCGGCATCGAGTACCTGCGCGTCGCGACCGGCGACCGGGACGGTCACTCCGTGAGGCCAGCGCGCAGGATCGCGGCGGATCCGCGCCGCCGCGGTATCGCTCAGAACGGGGGAGATGCGAAGCGACCCGCCCTCGTCGATCGCGACGACGAAGCGGTCGAACCACTCGCGCAGCGCCATGTTGAGCTTCCGAACGTCGCCCTCGGCGTCGCGGACGCGACCGGAGAGTGCCGACCAGAGACGGGTCATCGCGTCCCGCTCGTCCTCGGGATCCTCGTCCTCGAAGCTCGCGAGAGCCTCGACCGCGGCGTCGCGGCGGAGCGTCTCTCGACGGAGATCCTCGCGGAGAAGCGCCTGGCCGCGAAGGACAGCGTCGGCGCGTACCTCGTCGTCGGCGGCGAGCGCGTCCGCGTACTGGCGGTCGGCGAGCGCGATCGCGCTCTCTCGCTTCGCCAGGTCGTCGTTCGCCGCGGCGGCGATCCCGGCGAGCTTCTCGCGCTCGACCCTTCTCCCCGAGTCGAGCTGCGCGCGAAGCGCGTCGGCGTCGGTCAGGAGAGCGTCGATCCGGGAGAGGACGAGCCGGTCCGCTCTGACCGCGTCGACCGGCATCGCGGGACAGCGCTCGGCGCTTTCGGCGTGATGGTCGC
>DATGHN010000137.1:0-24324 GCA_035308005.1 Solirubrobacteraceae bacterium | reverse complement strand
GTTCGCGGCGGATCCCGTCGAGCCCCGCCGCAAACAGCGCCGCCGCCGCCAGATAGGGGTTCGCCGTGCCGTCTCCGAGCCTGGTCTCAAGGCGCGTGCCGCCGCCGCGGTCGGGCGGCACGCGCACCAGCGCCATGCGGTGATCGTGACCCCAGCAGACACGCGTTGGCACGAGCGCCTCGGCATTGATGCGGCGGTAGGAGTTCACCGTCGGGTTGAGGAAGACCATCATCGCCGGCGCGTGCTCGAGCACCCCGGCGAGGAACGCGCGTGCGACCGTCGAGAGCCCGTCGGGGTCGGCGTCGTCGGCGCACGCGTTGCGCGACCCGTCGGCCAGCGAGACGTGCAGGTGCAAGCCTGAACCCTCGTCGCCGTTGAACGGCTTGCCCATGAACGTCGCGCGCAACCCGTCGCGCGCGGCGAGCTCCTTGACCATGTCCTTGAAACGGAACGCGCGGTCGGTTGCGTCGAGCGCGTCGCCGTGATGCATGTTGATCTCGTACTGGCCCCGCCCGTACTCGTGGGAGCCGGCGATCGCATCGAGGCCAAGCTCGACCGCGGTGTCGATCATCGTCGCCAGCACACCGCCGGGATCGGCCTGGTGGCCGACCGTGTACGGCGGGCTGTCCATCCCGGCGTAGGGACGAAAGCCGCTCGGCGAGGAGGCGTCCGGCTCGCACAGATAGAACTCGAGCTCGTGGGCGAGGACCGGCGCCAGGCCGTGCTCAGCGTAGCCGGCGAGCACGCGCCGTAGCGCGCCGCGCGAGTCGCACCCGTAGGGCTCGCCGGTCATCGAGTCGAACAGGTCGCAGATGCAGACCGCGACGCGCGGGTCCCACGGCAGGGCCCGTAGCGTCGAGAGATCAGGGCGGGCGCGGATGTCGGGGAAGCCCTCTTCGAAGCCGGCCGTCACGTTGTGGCGCAAGTCGACGGTCATGATCGCCTCGACGAAGCTGATCCCCTCATCGACGGCCACCTCGAAGGCCGCGACCGGGATGTCCTTGCCGCGGCAGATGCCGTGAAGGTCGGCGTACTGGAGCCGCACGACACGAATCCCCGCCTTCGCCAGATCGGACACTCCCAGGGTCATCGACGCGCCCCTCTCCTTCGCTCGTTTCGCTCCTGCGCGGGCAACTTACCGGCCCGGCTCGCGCAGGAACTGCTCGACCAGCGACTCCGGCAGCGACTTGTCGGCGATGGCGTAGGCGAGGGCGGTCATCCGGAAGGAGTCCGAGAGGTAGAAGCGCTCGTATAGCTCGCCGCGCCCGCCGAGATCTGACCCGATGAAATCCCAGGCGAGGCGGAAAAGCCGAATCCGGCGCGTCGCGTCGGCGCCCGCCGCCTGAAAGTAGGTCTGGATCTGATCGGCGAGCGGCCCTTCGATGTCGGCCTGCGACGGCGTCGCCATCAGGCTCGATCCGCCGAGCAGCGCGAGGATCTCGTTGGCGCGCGGCATCCACTTGGGCACTGCGCCGCGCAGCGCGACGAACGGCCGCTGGTCCGGGCACAGCACGCCCCCTTCATCAACACGCGCTTCGGCCTCGGCGGCGACGATCGCGCTCCGCGCGAGCTCGCAGTAGATCCACAGCTCGCCGAGCTTCTCCTGGACATGGTCCGCGGCGACGCTGCCGGTTGTGTTGGCCATCAGGTGGCCGAGCCCGAGCGCGAAGCAGAGCTTGATGTGGGCGCGCGTGAAGGCCTGGTGCATGATGTGGCCGCGCCAGCCGGTCTCGGTTATGACCTCGCTGTAGCCGACCGTGTCGCCATCGAGGAACACCCGCTCGGACGGCACCTCCACGTCGTCGAAGATCACGAACGCGTCCTGCTCGTCAAAACGCGAGGACAGCGGGTGGTCGAAGGACCCTCCCGGCTTGGCGAAGCTGTCGCGGCAGATCAGGCGAAGGCCGGGGGTTGCGATCGGGATCGCAAACGACAGCGCGTAGCGGCTGTCCTGCGGGCGGATGTCGGAGCCCGGATAGATCAGCAGCTCATCGGCGAAGGGCGCGAGCGTGGCGAGGACGCGGGCGCCGCGCACGACGATCCCCCCGCCCGCTGTGTCCGAGACCTTGTGCAGCGCCACCTCCCCAGCCGCCTGCTCGGCCTCGGGCCGGCTCTTGTCGACGGTCGGGTTCATCAGGGCGTGCGTCGTCGAGAGGTCCGCGTCGCGCATCAGGCGCTGGTAGGCGATGAGGTTCTCGGCGCCGGACTCGTTGCCTCGCCGCGCCCAGACGTCGGCGCGGCCGGCGAAGCAGGCGAACGTAACGTTCAGATAGTCGGGGGTCCGGCCCATGATCCCGGCCGAGGTCGCAGCGACCAGCTCGAAGGCGCGGCGGCGGCGTTCGAGGTCGGCCGCGACGCGCGGGATGAGGTGCGTGACGTTGACGCGCAGCGACGCATCATCGGGCGAGGGAGAGAGCATCTCCTCGGCGTGCTCGTGCTGGACGTCGAAGACGCGCGCCAATGACTCGGCTGCGCCGCGCAGCTGCGGATGTTCGAGCGGATCGCTGACCAGCTCGCCGGAAAGCCAGATCTCGCGGCCCCCCTTGCGCAGGCCGTCGAGGAACTGGCGACCCGTGCGCGCGCCGGTCATTTGGATAAAGTATTCGTGCCCTCGACGGACTGTCAAGAAGGAGAATCCGCTCCGCGATGCATTCGAATCTGACGGCCGTCCGCTACATCGGGCCGGACGGGGCGCCACGCCTCGGCGCGCTGAGTGGCGACGTCGTGCGGGACGCCGGCCCGGCTCCCGCCGCGGGCTTTGTACCGTCGCCTGAGGGCTGGGCGCTGATCGAGGCGGCCGCGGGCGAGGAGCACGCACTCTCAGACGTAGAGCTGCTCCACCCCGTGCAGGCGGGCAAGATCCTCGCGATCGCCGTCAACTACCGCGCCCACGCCGAGGAGTCCGAGCTCGACGTGCCCGCGGTGCCCGTGATGTTTGCGAAGTTTCCCTCGTCGCTGATCGGCTCGGGTGCGCCAATCGTCGTGCCGCGCGAGGAGACGCGCCCGGACTTCGAAGGCGAGGTCGCGGTCGTGATCGGCCGGCGCACCTACCGCGCCGACGAGGCTTCCGCGCTCGAAGCAGTCGGCGGGATTTCGGCGCTGAACGACGTCTCCGGGCGCCGGGCGCAGCTCGAGACGCCGCTTCGGCAGTTCACGCTCGGGAAGAGCTTCGACAGCTTCACGCCGATGGGGCCCGGGATCGTCCACCCGGCCGGCCTCGACCTCGGCAGCCTCGCGCTCGAGACGACCGTCTCCGGCGAGCTGATGCAGAAGGCGAGCACGCGAGATCTGATCCACTCGATCGCGACGCTGATCGTCTACCTCTCGGCCGGGACGACGCTCGAGCCCGGCGACGTGATCGCGACCGGGACGCCGAGCGGCGTCGGCGACAGCCGCACGCCGCCCCGCTACCTGCGCGAGGGCGACGTCGTCGAGGTCACCGTGGAGGGCGTCGGGACGCTCCGAAACCCGGTCACGCTCGAGCGTTGAGCGCCCCGCTAGAGCGCGGAGCGCTTGATCGCAGCTGCGAGGTGGCGCCGCGTCAGCGTCTCCGCCGCCCGCCCCTCGCCACCCTCCACGGCCTCGAGGATCGCCTCGTGTTCGTCGGCATCGAGCCGCATGCGCTCGCGCGTTACCGCCTGCGCCTCATAGATCGCCTCACCGATCCGCGAGACCCACAACACGCGCGCGACCTGTTCGAGGAACTGGTTTCCGGCCGCCGCGACGAGCGCGAGATGGAAGTCGCGATTCGCCTCAAACCGCGCGTGCACTCCCCCGCTGAGCCGCCGCTGGCGCTCGAGCGCCGCGCGCATCGCGCGCAGCGGCTCTTCGAGCCGCCGCCCCGCGGCGAGTCGCGCCGCTGCCGGCTCGATCACCAGTCGCGCCTCGTAGGCTGCCCGCATGCCGCTTCGATCGAGGTCCGCGACGCGAGCGCCGCGGTTGGTTCGCATCTCGACGAGGCCCTCGGCTGCGAGCCGCCCCAGCGCCTCGCGCACGGGCGTCCGCGAAATGCCGAGCTCAACCGCGAGATCCTCCTGGTGAAGGCGCTCGCCGCGCGCCAGTTCGCCGGCCACGATGCGCTCTCGGATCGCCGCGTAGGCGAGGTCGACGACGCTCGCCACGGCGAGCCCGCGCGGTGCGTCCGTCGCGCTCACGCGCCACAGCATCGCAGCAGGAGCGGCCGGTGAGCGACCATCCGGCAGGCTCGCTGGCGCTGGCCGACCGTGAGGCCGTCCTCGAGCACGCCGCGGCGCTGATACTCGAGACGTGGCGCTCCTTCGACGCCCCGCGCGGCGGTCAGCCGCTACCCGGCCCTGCTCAGATGAAGCTTCTCGCCGAGCCGCTCCCACAGGAGCCGGGCGACGGCGCGGCGGCGCTCGACGCAGCCGCTTCGGTCCTCGACGTGTCGATCACGCAGGCGCGCCCACGGATGTTCGCGTGGATCGGCGGCTCGGGCCTTGAGGTTGGCGTCCTCGGCGACGCGCTGATGGCCTCCCACGACGTCAACGTCGCCGTCAGCTCGGGCGCCGCGACGCCGCTTGAGCGACAGACCGTCCGCTGGGTCGGCGACTTCATCGGCTTCGACAGCCAGGCCGAGGGGCTGATGGCCGCCGGCGGGACGCTCTCGAACCTGACCGCGCTCACCGCCGCCCGCGAGCGCGCGCTCCCAGGCGTGCGCTACGACGGCCTGCACGGTCGCCGGCTGGCGATCTACTGCTCGGCCGAGGCGCACTACTCGGTGCGCCGCGGCGCCGAGGTGCTCGGAATCGGCGGCCACAACGTTCGCTCGATCCGCATCGACTCAAACCGCCGCATGGACGCCGATGCCTGTGCCGCGGCGATCGACTCAGACCGCGCCGCCGGGATCGTGCCGGTCGCCGTGGTCGCAACCGCGGGTACGACGCTGACCGGCGCGGTCGATGACCTGCGCGCTCTCGGCGAGGTTTGCGCGAGCCGCGAGGTCTGGCTTCACGTGGACGGCGCCTACGGCCTGCCGGCGGCCTCGACGCAGCTCGCCGGCCACCTCTTCGCCGGTCTCGATCAGGCCGACTCGGCGACCGTCGACGCCCACAAGTGGCTGTACGTGCCGAAGGCCTGCAGCGTGCTTGTCGTCCGCGATCGCGACACGCTCGAGGCGACCTTCACCCACGACGAGAGCTACATCCCACACACCGACCGCGAGGACACCCACCCCGTCGACCGCACGCTCGAGTACTCGCGGCCGCTCAGCGCGCTAAAGCTGTGGCTGGCCTTCCGCGTCCACGGCGCCAACGCGATCCGCGCGGCGATCGAGCGAAACCTGCGCCAGGCCAAGCTGCTCGCGGATCTCGTCCGCGCGGACCCGCTGCTCGAGCTGCTCGTCGAGCCGCAGCTGTCGGCGGTCTGCTTCCGTCATTTGCCGCCGGAAGGGATGCCGGCCGAGGTGCACAACGCGGCGCTTGCCGCGGCGATTACGGCCGACGCGCGGATCTTCCTCGCGCCGGCGACGGTCGACGGCGTCCCCTGCCTGCGCGCCTGCTTCGTCAACCACCGCACGACCGAGAGCGACATCGAGGCGGTCGTCGACGTCGTCCGCGAGCTCGCGGCGCGCATCTAGCCGCACCGATGCAGTCGCCCCCCGGGGCGACTGCATGGGCGCTAGCTCCCGAGCCCCTCCCACCACATCGAAAACAGATCCCAGGCGTTGCGCCGCGCCACGGGCGCACGCCGGCGGCTCTCCTCGATCAGCTCCTCCGCGCGCACACCGAGCCGCTCGAGCTCCTCCTCCGAGCGGGCCCACGACTCGATCACCTCGACGGTGACCTCCGGATGAAACTGGACGCCGAGGTGGCGACCCGCGCGAAACGCCGCCGGTCCGGCAGCGCTGCGCGCCAGCTCACGCGCTCCCGACGGCACGCTGAGCTGCTCGTAGTGCCAGTGAAACCAGGGCCCCTCGGCGATTCCCGCGCTGACGTCCGAGAGCTCGAACCAGCCGATCTGCGCCGGCGATGCAGCCCCCACCTCCCCACCGAGGGCGAGACAGAGCGCCTGGCCGCCGAAGCACAGCCCGAGGACCGGCACGTCAGCGTCGACGGCGCGCGCGAGGAGCGCAACCTCCTCGGCGACCCACCCCGGTTCGCTCGCCCGCGCCGACTCAACCGCGCCCAGCGAGGCGACAAACGCCGGCTCGCCAAGCGCCGGCACCGGATCGCGGCTGACGTCGACAACATCGAAGCCGACACCGTGCTCGGTCAGCCAGTCGCCGAGCAGTGCGGCAGGCCCGTCCTCGCCGTGACTGAGGATCAGCCCGCCGTCAGGCAAACGCACTCGTCCGTTCGCAGACGGTCTTGACGTCGCAGTAGAAGTCGAAGGAGTGACGGCCGCCCTCGCGGCCGATGCCCGACTCGCGGGCGCCGCCGAAGGGCGTCTCGAGATCGCGCACGTAGAAGCAGTTGACCCAGATCGTGCCCGCCACCAGAGCCTCGCCAAGACGCTCCGAGCGCTCCGCCGAGCCCGTGAAGACGGTCGCCGCGAGCCCGTAGGGCGTCCCGTTGGCCAGCGCGACCGCCTCGGCCTCATCGGCAAAGGACTGGATCGTCAGCACCGGGCCGAAGACCTCGGTCTGAAGGATCTCGGCCTCCGCCGGCACGTCGGCGAACAGCGTCGGCGGGTAGTAGAGGCCGCCGAGCCCCTCGCCGCCGAAGACGAGCCGCGCCCCCTGATCGATCGCGCGCGCGACACGCGCGCTGACGCGCTCGAGCGCGACCGGGTGGATCAGCGGGCCGTACGTCGTCGCGCTCTCGCGCGGGTCGCCGACGACGATGTCATCGACGCGCGCCCGGAATCGCTCCAGAAACGGCTCGAGCGCCGCGCGCTCGATCAGCAGCCGCGTCCCGGCGAGGCAGACCTGACCCGAGTTGTCGTACTGGTAGGCGGCCGTCGCGGCCGCGGCGTCGAGGTCGCTGTCGGCGAAGACGAGGAACGGCGACTTCCCGCCGAGCTCGAAGGAGACCGGCGTCAGCTGCGCCGCGGCGTCGCGATAGACCGTCCTCGCTGTCTGCGGCGACCCCGTGAAGGCGACGCGGTCGACCCCCGGGTGGCCGGTCAGCGGCGCCCCCGCGTCGGCGCCGGTGCCGTGGACGATGTTGAGGACGCCGGGCGGAATCCCCGCGTCTTCGGCGAGGTCGCCGAGCATCGAGCACGTCAGCGGCGCCCACTCCGGCGGCTTCAGCACAACGGTGTTCCCCGCCGCAAGCGCCGGCCCGACGCGCCAGGTCGCGAGCATCAACGGCGCGTTCCACGGCGTCGAGACGGCGACAACGCCGCACGGGTCGTGGCGAACGCTGTTGCGCTCGCCGCCCGCCAGCGTCCGCGGCTCCTCCTCCAGGCGCTCCACCGCGTAGTCGGCGAAGAAGCGGATGTTGTTGGCCGCGCGCGGCAGGACGCGCTCGCGCATCGCCTCGAGCAGCGAGCCGTTGTCGACGCATTCGACGGCCGCAAGCGCGGGCACCGCGGCGGCGATAGCGTCGGCGAAGGCCGTCAAATGAGCGTGGCGCCCCTGCGGTCCAAGCGCCGCCCAGTCTGCGAACGCCTCGCGCGCCGCGGCGACCGCGGCGTCGACCTCGGCGGCGCTTCCGGCGGCGACGTCCGCGAGCTTCCAGCCGTCCCAGGCAAGCGGGCTGTGCACGGCGAAGCGCGCCGCGTCGCCGACCCGGCGACCGCCGATGAAGTGGTCGGTCGGCACCTCGACGCCCTCGACGCTGACCCGCCGGCGAGTGTCGCGCTCGTCGCTCATGCGGCGACGGCCTTGATCTCGAGCCGCTTGAGCCCGTTTGAGAAGTTCGAGCGAAGCCGCGGCGGGTCGGCCTCGAGCAGTTCGAAGGAGGCGACGCGCCGCACGAGCTCCTCGACGTAGATGCGCAGCTCGAGCTTCGCGAGGTGCTGGCCGAGGCAGACGTGCGGGCCGCCGCGGCCGAAGGTCAGGTTGTCGGTCGGGTTCCGCTCGAGGTCGAGCTTCTGGGGGTCGGCGTAGTGCTCGCCGTCGCGGTTGGCGGCGGCGAACCAGACCGTCACCTTGTCGCCGGCGGCGATCTCGACGCCGCGGATCTCGCAGTCGGCCGTCGTCGTGCGGCGGAAGAACCACACCGGCGGACAGAACCGCAGCAGCTCCTCGACCGCCGAAGACAGAAGCTCCGGCTCTTCGCGCAGGCGGGCGTAGTCGCCGGGGCGGCGGCCGAGCGCGAGCGTCGAGAGCGCGATCGCCTGGCGCGTCGTCTCGTTGCCGGCGACGATCATCAGCGCGAACATGTTGTCGAGCTCGCGCTCGTCGAGCGCGCGCCCGTCGATCACCCCATTGGCGATCGAGCTCAGCACGTCATCGCGCGGACACTCGCGCCGCTCGGCGTAGTGGGCGCGGCCGATCGCGCACAGCTCGTCGGCCCACGGCGACCCAAACGGCTTGTAGCGGTGCTCGTCCTGCTCGCCCGCGTAGGCCAGCTCGCCGACGTAGTCGGGCTCGGTGTCGACGAGGAGCCGGTCGCCAAGGCGGATCAGCTGTGGCAGCTCGTCGTCGGGAAGGCCGAGAATCCGCCCGAGGACGCGAATCGGAACAGGCGCGGCGAGCTCCTCGACGAGGTCGAAGCTGCCCTTCGCAAGCGCCGCGTCAAGTCGCGATGCGATCAGATCGCGCAGCCAGTCGCCGAAGCGGCCGACCGAACTCGGCGTGAAATCGGTCGAAAAGAGGCGCCGATAGCGGCCGTGCTTGGGCGGGTCGAACTCGAGGAAGTTGCGCCGCGCGGCGAGCACGTCCTCGGGCAAATCCTCGATCCGCGCCGCGCCGCCGATCTCCGACGAGAAGGTGGCGTAATCGCGCAGGACGGCGCGAACGTCGTCGAACTTCGTGACCACCCAGAAGCCGCGCCCGCCCGGCTCGTCGTGAAAGAAGACGGGCGCGTCGCGCTGCAGCGCCTCGAACACCTCCCACGGCTCATGGTCCGCGAAAAGGTCGTGATCGAGCAGGTCGGCCGCGGGCGTGGCCATGGGCGCCGCGCAGTCTACCAACGAACACACTTTGCGTAATGTATTCATTCCGGGTTGGCGCGAGTCAAGCAGCCGACGCGATGTCGAGACGGCGCCTAGGTGATTTCCGCGGCGAGCGCGTCGCGCAGGCGCTCGACGGCGGGCGTGGCGACGGTCCACTCGAGCAGCCGCAGCGAGCTCGTCAGCAGGACCGCGTCGGCAGCCTCGAGGTCCGCGACGCTCAGCGGCCGCTCGGCGATCGCGATGCGCAGGCGCCGGGCCAAGGCGATCACAAGCGAGCGCACCACGCCGGGCAGGATCGCGCCGTCAAGCGGCGGCGTCGCGAGCGCGCCTCCGCGCTCGAGGAAGACGTTGGCCCGCGTGGTCTCGAGCAGCTCGCCGGCGGTCGTGACGAGCAGCGGCCGCGCCCCCTCCCCCTCGCTCGAGGCCTCGATCTCCTCGAGCCAGGAGCGGTCGGCGAGCTTGTGGGCGCCGAAGCCGCCGGCGACGAGCACCGGCTCGATCGCCGCGGCCCGCTCGGGAAGCAGCTCCTCAAACGGCGAGACGGCGACCTGTGGCGCCGCGCCCGGCACGTGGTCGACGCGCATCCGAACGAGCGCGTGTCCGTGTGCCGCCTGCGCGAGCTCGGCGGCCAGGCCGTCCGCGAGCGGCGCTCCGTAGAGGGCGCGCGCGCTGTGATCCAGGCGCGCGAGGTGGCTCTCGAGCTCGTGCGGGCGACCGGCAACGACGAGGATCGTCTCGAAGACGCCGCGGGAGGCGTCCGCCTCGGGGGGCTTGTCGAACTTGCGCGCCATCACACCGGATGCGGCGACCTGAAAGGCTTTGTAGCGGATGCCGACGCTCCTCATCGACAACCACGACTCCAACACCTTCAACCTCTTTCAGCTGCTCGCGCAGCTCGAGGAACGCGAGCCCGTCGTCGTGCGCAACGACGAGGAAGGCTGGGAGGACATCGATCTTCGCCGCTTCTCGAAGATCGTCATCTCGGCCGGGCCGGGCCGCCCGGAGCGACCGCGCGACTTCGGCCTCTCGAGCGGCGCGCTCACAGCCGCGGACGTGCCGCTGCTCGGCGTCTGCCTCGGGCACCAGGGGCTGGTGCTCGCCCACGGCGGGGCGCTGCGCTCAGCGACGCGGCCTATGCACGGCCGCCGCAGCCGCATCTTGCACTCCGGAACCGAGCTGTTCGAGGGGATACCGCAAGGCTTCCTCGCCGTCCGCTACCACTCGCTCGCCGTCCCCGAGCCGCTCCCCGACTCTCTCGAGGTGATCGCCCGGACCTCGTCGGGCACCGTGATGGCGGTCCGCCACCGCACGCTGCCGCACTGGGGCGTCCAATTTCACCCGGAGTCGGTGCAAACCGAACACGGAGAAAGGTTGCTTCGCAACTTTCTCGTGTTGGCCGAGACCAGGCGCGCCCGGGCGCGACCAATCGCAGCGGCGCGTCAAGCCCGACGCGGGGCGGCGCGGGTAGCTCGCCGTCAGTTGGCGGTGACCGTCGAGACAGTCGGCGATCCAGTGGACTCGGAGAGCGCATTCGTGCAGCTCTTTGGGGACGCGGAGACCGCGTTTTGGCTCGACAGCTCGAGCCACGCTACCGGGATGGGCCGCTTCTCCTACATGGGCGCTGGCGGCGGCCCCCTCTCACGCCTCGTCACCCACCGCGTTGGCGGCAACGTTCAGCTTTTCGACTCACTTGACGAAGCTCTCGGCCAAATAATCGCGGCCGAAGGCCGCGATTATTTTTGCGGGGGATTCGTCGGTTATCTCGGCTATGAGCTCAAGGCCGAATGCGGGGCCGCGAACGAGCACCGTTCGCCGCACCCCGACGCGACGCTGCTGTTCGCCGACCGCCTGATCGCCTTCGATCACCGCGCCGGCGAGGCGCACGTGATCTGTCTGAGCGAGCGCGACGACGTCGCGGCGGCGCGCGGCTGGGCGGCTGCGACAGCCGAGCGCCTACGTGCGCTCGGACCGGCTGCACCACCCCGCGCCAGCGAACCGGGGGGCTCGACCGCCTTCAGCCTGCGCCGCGGCGCTGCGGACTACCTGCGCGACATCGAGACCTGCCAGGAGCACCTGGCGGAGGGCGAGAGCTACGAGATCTGCCTGACCAACGAGCTTCACACGCGCGCGCGCCTGGACGCGCTCGCCGTCCACCGCGTGCTTCGCCGCATCAACCCGGCGCCGTTCGCCGCATTCCTGCGCATGGGCGGCGTCGAGGTCGCGAGCTCCTCGCCGGAGCGCTTCCTTTCGCTCGCTCGCGACGGCGTCCTCGAGGCGAAGCCGATCAAGGGCACCGCGGCGCGCGGCGCGACGCCGAGCGAGGACCGCGAGTCCGCGGCGCGGCTGCGCTCGGCAGCCAAGGATCGGGCCGAGAACCTGATGATCGTCGACGTCCTCCGAAACGACCTGGGCCGCGTAGCCGAGATCGGCTCGGTCAGCGTGCCCACGCTGATGGGGGTCGAGAGCTACGCGACGGTCCACCAGCTCGTCTCGACGATCCGCGCGCGCCGTCGCGACGACGCGACGCTCGGCGACTGCCTGCGGGCGTGCTTCCCCGGCGGCTCGATGACCGGCGCCCCCAAGCCGCGCACGATGGAGATCATCGACCGCCTCGAGGCGCGCCCGCGCGGGATCTACTCGGGCGCGATCGGCTATCTCGGCGTCGACGGGAGCGCCGATCTCAGCATCGCGATCCGCACGATCGTCTCCTCAGATCAGGGTACGACGATCGGAGCCGGCGGCGCGATCACGGTCGAATCCGACCCGCGCGGCGAGCTTCGCGAGCTGCTCTTGAAGGCGCGCGCGCCGCTCGAAGCAGTCGGCTTGGCGCTGCACGGCCGGCGCGACGCGGCCGTCCTTGAGTCGACGCCTCGCGCCCTCGTTCCCGCCGGCTAGAACGTTCGCGCAGAGCGCGTCAACTTCGAGACATCTTCGAATCGGGGGGGTCATCCCGGTGCTATCGTCGCTCGCGAGCCTCTCCTTCCCTGAGGAGCTCGGAGTCACAGGAGGGTGAAGTGATGACACGCACCACCTACGTCCGGATGCGCGAGGCGTCCGAGGCGGGCCTGATCAGCCAGATCCTCCTACGCATGTCCAACGATGCGAAGCTCATGCGGACCGAGCGGGCCCGCAGCTCCAAGACGATCCGCGCCATCGGCCGAGTCGGCGAGGGTGCCGGCGAGCGCACCCGCAAAGCCCTGCGGGAGCTCGACCCCACCCGCCGCACACCGGCCGTTCGCGAGCCCTGAACGGCGGCGGCCCGCCGTGGCGGCGGCGGGCTACGCCGGCGGCGCCAGCGCGGCGCGGTTGGCGAACGTCTGCTCGTGGCTGTGGGTGAAGATCTCGACGACGTTGCCGAACGGGTCCTCGCAGTAGACGAGACGGTGCTCCTCGCCCTCGAACAGCGTCAGGATCTCCGAGCGCCGCCGCCCGCCGCTTGCCTCGATGCGCGCAGCGAGGGCCTCGATGTCGGGGTCGACGACGCAGATGTGAAAGAAGCCGGGGCGCCAGTACTCGAAGTCACCGGAGTGCGCCGTGACCGGCGGGTCCACGAACTCGAAGAGCTCGAGCGCGACGCCGTTTCCGGCCGCCAGCTGCGCCTGCTTGCAGGAGCCGAAGCGCGGGCCGTAGATCGCCGCCGCGATGCGGCCGGCGTGGCTCGAGGCCTCAAGCAGAATCGGCCCCCCGAGCGGCCTGAAGCCCAGCACGCTCGAATACCAATCGAGCGCCGCGTGGATGTCGGGCACGACGAGCCCGACGTGGGTCAGCGCGCGCGCCTGCTCTGGCATGCGAGCGCAGCCTGACGGCGGCTGCGGACGGGACGCACGCCCGCACACTACGATCGTGCGCGTGAGTGCGCAGACCGCTGCGATCCAGGACTCGATCCTCGACGCGATCGGTTCGACGCCGCTCGTCCGCCTCAGCCGCATCGAGCCGAGCCTGCGGCCGCAGCTGCTCGCGAAGGTCGAGATGCTCAACCCCGGCGGCTCGATCAAGGACCGCATCGCCGTGGCGATGATCGACGCCGCCGAGCGCGACGGCCGCCTACGCCCGGGTTCGACGATCGTCGAACCGACGAGCGGCAATACGGGCGCGGCGCTCGCGATCGCGGCGCGCCTGCGCGGCTACCGCGTCATCGCCGTGATGCCCGACAAGATCAGCCGCGAGAAGATCAACCTCCTGCGCGCCTTCGGTGCCGAGGTTGTCGTCGCGCCGACCGACGTCGCCCCCGAGTCGCCCGAGTCCTACTACAGCGTCGCGGAGCGCCTCGCGATCGAGATTCCGGGCGCCTTTCGCCCCAACCAGTACTCAAACCCCGCCAACGCCGACGCCCACTACGCGACGACCGGCCCCGAGATCTGGGAGCAGACCGCAGGGACGATCACGCACCTCGTCGTCGGCGTCGGCACCGGCGGCACGATCACCGGCACCGGGCGCTTCCTGCGCGAGCAGAAGCCGTCGATCGAGGTGATCGGGGCAGATCCCACGGGGTCGATCTTCACGGCGCCGACGCCGCAGGACGTCCACGGCTACCTGATCGAGGGCGTCGGCGAGGACTTCTGGCCCGAGACCTTCGACCCGACCGTCGTCGACCGCTACGTGACAGTCTCAGACCGCGACGCGTTCCTGACGACGCGCCGTCTGGCGCTCAGCGAAGGGATCCTCGCCGGCGGCTCGGGCGGCATGGCGACCTGGGCGGCGCTCGAGGTCGCGCGCGCGATCGATGACCGCACCGCCGTCGTCGTCGTGATCCTTCCCGACGGCGGTCGCTCCTACCTCTCGAAGGTCTACAACGACGCCTGGATGACGGAGTACGGGTTCCTCGCGCGCTCCGGCGAGCCGACCGTCGGCGAGGTCCTGCGGCGGCGCACGGCCGGCGGCGGCGTCCCGGCGCTTGTGGCGGTGCACTCGCAGCAGCGAGTCCGCGACGCCGTCGCGCTCCTTCACGAGCACCGCGTGTCGCAGCTGCCGGTCGTCTCCGAGCACGACGCCGAGGCGATCATCGGCTCCGTCGCCGAGCGCGGCCTGCTCGCCCACGCCGTCAGCGACGCGTCGCTGCTCGATGCGCGGATCGTCGACGTGATGGAGGCCCCGCTTCCGGCGATCGGCTCGGAGGACCCGGTCAGCGCGGCGGTCGAGCTGCTCGTCGGCGAGCGCCAGGCGCTGATTGTCCTCGACGACGGCCGCCCGGCGGGCATCGTGTCGCGCGCCGACCTGCTCGAGGCACTGGCCCGCTGATGGAGTTCGCCACCCGCGCCGTGCACGCCGGCCTCGATCCCGACCCGACCTTCCGCTCGGTCATCCCGGCCATCCACCAAACCTCGACCTACGCCCAGAGCGCAGTGGGCGAATTCGTCGAGGATTACGACTACGCCCGCTCGGCGAACCCGACGCGCGCGGCGCTCGAGCGGGCGCTCGGCGAGCTCGAGGGCGGCCGCGCCGTCGCCTTCTCGAGCGGCCTGGCCGCCGCGCACGCCGTGATCACTCACGTCTGCCGCGCCGGCGACCACATCGTTCTCCCGGCCGACCTCTACGGCGGCACCTACCGGCTCGTCGACAAGGTCCTGGCCCGCTTCGGCCTCGACTACGACCTCGTCGATGAGACCGATCTCGACGCGCTCGAGCGCGCCGTGAGCGACCGCACGCGTCTGATCTGGGTCGAGTCGCCGACCAACCCGCTGCTTGGCATCGTCGACATCGAGGCCGTCATCGCGCGGCGCAAGCAGGCGCTCGTCGCCGTCGACAACACGTTCGCGACCCCCGTCAACCAGCGGCCGCTCGAGCTGCGTGCGGACATCGTCGTGCATTCGACAACCAAATATCTCGGCGGCCACTCGGACGTCGTCGGCGGAGTTGCGGTCACGGGCGACGAGGCGATCGCCGAGGGCCTGCGTTTCGTCCAGAACGCCGTCGGCGCGGTTCCCGGCCCGTTCGACTGCTTCCTCGTCCATCGCGGCATTCGCACGTTGGCGCTGCGGATGGCCGCGCATGCCGCGAGCGCCGCCGCCGTCAGCGAGGCGCTGCGCACGATCCCCGGCGTCAGCGACGTGCGCTGGCCGGGCTTCTCGGGGATGGTCTGCTTCCGCCACGAGGACGCGCGCGCGATCGCCGCGCGGACCAAGCTCTTCACGCTCGCCGAGTCGCTGGGCGGCGTCGAGTCGCTGATCGAGGTGCCGCAGGCGATGACGCATCAGTCGGTCGAGGACTCGCTCGCCGCGGTGCCGCCGGATCTGGTGCGCCTCTCGTGCGGGATCGAGGCGCCGGGCGACCTCGTCGCTGACGTCCGCGCCGCGATCGCCGGCTAGCCCGCTTCGCTGAGGATTCCGCGCGCGCGCGCGAGAATCGCCTCATCGACCATCATCCCGTCGACCGCGCGGACGCCGCCGGCGCCGGCCGCCTCAAGCACGCGCCGCGCCCACGCCACCTCGGCGTCATCGGGCGCGAACGCGGCATGGACGAGGGCGACCTGGGCCGGGTGGATGCAGGCCTTGCCGCGCATCCCGAGCGTGCGCGCGAGGCGCGCCTGCGCGAGCAGGCCGTCTGGGTCCTCGAGCTTCAGATGGACGCCGTCAAACGGCGGGCGGATCCCAGCGACGCGCGAGTCGAGGACCAGTCGTGAGCGCGCGTAGAGGATCTCCAGGCCGTCCTCGCGCGGGGTCAGCCCGAGGTCCGCTGAGAGGTCGGCGGCGCCGAGCATCAGCGCGAAGACCGCCGGATGAGTGGCGATCTCGTAGGCGGCGCGCAGCCCAGCGGCGCTCTCGACGATCGCCAGCACCGGCAGGCCGCTCGCCGCGACGCCCCCGAGCGCCTGCGGCACGGCTTTTGGAAGGACCACCGCGTCGAGCACCAGGCCGTCGAGCATCGCCAAGTCTTCGTCGTGGAACGCCGTCCCCCCGGCGTTTACGCGCAGCATGCGAAGCGTGCGCTCGGGCATCGCCGCGAGTGCCATCGCCGCGGTCTGGCGAGCGGCCACCTTGCCGCCTTCGGCGACCGCGTCCTCGAGATCGACGATGACCGCATCGGCGCCGCGCGTGGCGACGCGGGCAAGCTTTCGCTGGTCGTCTGCGGGGACGAACAACAGCGAGCGGATCGCCGCGAGGTCGGCTCCCATCTGCGCCGCCATGATGCCAGACAAATAAACCGCCGCCGCCGTAGAGTCTGGCGCGCACCCGACTGAGGAGATGAGAGCGTGACCTCGATCCGGACCACCCACGTCGGCAGCCTGATCCGCCCCGACGACGTCGTGGCGGCGATGCGCCGAGTCGCCGACGGCGAGCAGGTCGACGCCGCCGAGCTCGCGCCGCTGCTCGAGCGCGGTGTGCGAGAGGTGGTCGCGCGCCAGAAGCAGGCCGGCATCGACATCGTCAGCGACGGCGAGTTCGGCAAGATCGGCTGGAACTTCTACGTCTACGAGCGTCTCGGCGGCATCGAGCTCCGCCCGCTCGAGGCGGAGACCTTCGGCGAGCTGCCGATCTCCGCGACCGACTGGCAGCGCTTCGCTGACTTCTACGCCGACTACTTCGCCAAGGAGCAGGATTTCAAGACTCCCGCCGGCGTTTTCGCGGCCGTCGAGGAGATCCGCTACACCGGCCAGGAGGCGATCGAGCGCGACATCGCCAACCTCAAGGCGGCGATGGCGGCCGAGGGCGTGCAGGATGGCTTCCTCCCGGTCGTCGCCCCGGCGAGCTGCTTCCCGCGCCTGATCGATGAGCACTACGGCTCCGAGGAGGCCGCGCTGATGGGGATCGCCGAGGCGCTGCGCGAGGAGTACCGCGCGATCGTCGACGCCGGGCTGCAGGTCCAGGTCGACGACGCCTTCATCCCGTTCATGTACGACGTGCTCGTGCCGCCGGGGACGATGGAGGACTACCTGACCTGGGCGCGCCCGCGGATCGACGCCGTCAACCACGCCCTCGAAGGGATCCCCGAAGAGCGGATTCGCTACCACGTCTGCTGGGGCAGCTGGAACGGGCCGCACACCAACGACGTCCCGCTGCGCGACATCCTGCCGCTGGTGCTCGAGGTGCGCGCGGGGACCTATTTGTTCGAGGCCGCGAACCCCCGCCACGAGCACGAGTGGCGCGTCTGGGAGGACGTCGATCTGCCCGACGGCAAGATCCTCGCGCCGGGCGTCATCAGCCATGCGACCAACGTCGTCGAGCATCCGGAGCTCGTCGCCGAGCGCCTCGAGCGCCTGGCGCGGATCGTCGGCCCGGATCGCGTGCTCGCGAGCACCGACTGCGGCTTCGCGCAGGGGCCGTTCCTGCGGCGCGTCCATCCGAGCATCCAATGGGCGAAGCTCGAAGCGCTCGCCGAGGGCGCGCGAATCGCCTCGCGCAACCTAGCCCCGGTCGCCGGTTAGCTAGGAGGCGGCCTTGCGGCGCTCGCCGGCCTCGCGCCACGCGCGCCGGTAGGCGGGGCGCAGGAAATGCAGGTGGCGGCGCATTTCCTCCTCCGCCGCGTCGCCATCTCCGGCCGCGATCGCCGCGGCGATCTTGCGATGGTCGGCGACGACCTGGCCGAGGAAGCGGGTGCCGAGCGTCGAGCGGCGCAGGTGCGTCTGCAGGACCGAGAAGACCGGCTGGGCGGCGATCAGCAGCAGGGTGTTTCCACAGGCCTCGACGATCGCCGAGTGAAAGCCCTTGTTGTAGATGAACTGGTCCTCGATGCCGAGGTCGCGCGTGTCCTCTGGGACCGCGCGCTCGATCGCCTCGAGCTCGGCCTTCGTGTGGCGCTGCGCGGCCAGGCGCGCAGCGGGCACCTCGAGGTACTCGCGAAGCTCGAGGAACTCGTCAAGCGACACGCTCTCGGACTGCGAGAGCAGCGAGATGTTCGAGCTGAGAAAGGCCGAGATGTGGTCGGCGGTCGGCAGCATCACGAAGCTCCCGCCCGTCGCGCCCTTGGCCGTTCGGATCAGGTTCTGCGTCGCCAGCACGCGCAGCGCCTCGCGGATCGTCGCGCGGCTGACGCCCATCGTCGAGCTGAGGGTGGCCTCGTTTGGAAGCCGGTTTCCGGGCTTGATCTCGCCGCTCAGGATCGCGTCGCGCAACTGGTCGGCGACCTGCTCGTACGCCTTGCGAACGCGCTTGAGCTCGACCCCAGTTGCTTGCTCGGTCAACATCGCAGCCGCAGCATAGCGGCCGAGCTGCGCGCCGATACGAGCTTGTGCTAAATGTCTGACATCAAACTGTGGAGGTACGGCGCACATGAGTAGGCGGCATTTCGAGGGCCTTAATTGACGGCTGTCGGAAGCGACGAACAGGAGCAGATCCTCGCCGCGATCCGCGCCTTCGTCGACCGCGACGTCGTGCCGGCGGCGTCGCAGCTCGATCACGCCGACGAGTTTCCGCAGGCGCTCGTCGACACGATGCGCGAGCTCGGGCTGTTCGGCGTGATGATCCCGACCGCCTACGGCGGCCTCGGTCTCGATCTGACCACCTACGCGCTGATCGTCAAGGAGCTATCGCGCGGCTGGATCTCGCTCTCGGGCGTGATCAACACCCACTTCATGGCGGCCTGGATGATCGAGCGCTTCGGCACCGACGCGCAGCGCTCGCGCCTGCTGCCGGCGATGGCCGAGGGCGAGTTGCGCGCCGCCTACTCGATGACCGAGCCACACGCCGGATCGGATGTCCAGGCGATCCGCACGCGCGCGACTCGCAACGGTGAGGGCTGGTCGATCAGCGGCCAGAAGATGTGGGTCACGAACGGCCTTCGCGCGGGGCTCGTGATGGTGCTCGCCGTGAGCGACCCGGCGGCGCAGCCGCGCCACCGCGGGATGAGCGCATTCATCGTCGAGAAGGCGCCCGGTGTAGCCGAGCAGCCCGGAATCAGCGTCTCCGCGCCGCTTCGAAAGCTTGGCTACAAGGGCGTCGAGACGACCGAGCTCGCCTTTGACGGCCTCAGGGTCGGCCCTGAGGCGCTGCTCGGCGGCGAGCCCGGGCTCGGCCAGGGCTTCAAGCAGTTCATGGCCGCCGTCGAGCTCGGCCGCGTCAACGTCGCCGCGCGAGGCTTGGGCGTCGCGACGGCCGCCTTCGATGCGGCGATTCAGTATGCGCAGGAGCGCGAGGCCTTCGGCGTGCCGATCGCAGAGCACCAGCTGATCCAGCAGAAGATCGCGTCGATGGCAACGAAGATCCGGGCGGCCGAGCTCTTGATGCTCGACGCCGCGCGTCGCAAGGACTCCGGCGAGCGCGCCGACCTCGAGGCCGGGATGGCGAAGCTGTTCGCGACCGAGGTCGCCCAGGAGTGCGTGCTCGAGGCGATGCGTATCCACGGCGGCTATGGCTACTCGCAGGAGTACGTCGTCGAGCGCCTCTACCGCGACGCGCCGCTGCTGATCCTCGGCGAGGGGACCAACGAGATCCAGCAGCTCGTCATCGCGCGGCGCCTGCTTGAGCGCCACAAGCTGTCTTAGCGCATCCCCTTCGGCCAGATGCCCTGCTTGCCGGGCGCGAGGATGCCGTTCGGATCGAGCGCGTCCTTGAGCCGCTCGTTGAAGCGCCGCAGCGCGTGGTCGCCCCAATCGAAGGTCGCGGCGATCAGGTCCATGTGCTGGATGTTGGTGCGGTAGAGCGGATATCCGAGCTTCGCGAGCTCGCCTGCTATCTGTGCGTAAGCGTCGTAGGCGGCGCGCGTCTGGCGCTCGTCGCGGACGTCGAAGAAGAACGTGGTGATGTGCAGCAGGCTTCGCCCGAGGTAGATCATCCCCCCGAGATAGGGGAACTCGGTGGCGCTGTAGAGCTCGCGCATCCTGGCGATGCAGGCGACAAGGTCATCGCCGCGCATCGGGCCGATGTGGGAGAGATCGAGGTGACCCGTGTCGTCGCCGTAGGCCGCCGCGTTGAAGGCGTCCATCAGCTCCATGCCCGGCACCCCGCCCTGGACCTTGTCGTTGTGGTTGATCGCGGCGTGGCGCTCCTCGCCGCGGAACGTCCGCGCGCCGATCGTCACCCCGGGGATCGCCGCGAGCGCCTCGCGAACGATCGCGTAGTTGGACTCTACGGTCGCCTCGCGGCCGTAGAGAGCAAAGCGCAGGCCCCAGCCGCGCTCGCCGAAGCCGACCTCGTGCTCTTCGACCGCCATCCCGTAGGCGATCAGGGGCAGGTTTCGGATCGTCGAGTCGAGCATCAGCTCGCGGATCGCGTCGGTGACCGGGCCCATCGTCGCGTCGTCCTGGAAGCGGACCCAGCCCGACAGGTAGACGTCGGGAGCGCGCATCAGCCAGACGCCCATCTTGGTCACGATGCCGAGGTTGGATTGGAAGAACAGGCCGTTGTGGGACGGGCCAAACGACCACGGGTATGCGTTCCACGTGCGCGAGCCGGTCATCCCCCCGACGCCTGTGCGCAGCACATCGCCGTCGGCGAGCACGACCTCGAGGCCGCAGACCATCCCCGGGTGCTCGCCGTGCGGGGTGTAGCCGCGACCGTATTCGAGCGTGTTGCCGACGACGCTCCCCCAGCCGAGGTCGGGGATCGACGGCCAGAGGCCGTAGCCACCGGCGCGCAGGTGCTCGTAGAGGTCGAAGAAGCGAACGCCCGGCTCGACGAGCGCGTAGGCGAGCTCGTCGTCGACCTCGAGCACGCGGTTCATCTCGCGCATGCTCACGATCACCGAGCCTTTGACGACCGGCGCCGCGCCGCCGTAGGCGTTATTGCGACCCTGCCCGATCGTCCACAGCGGCACGCCGTGGCGGTTCGCGATAGCAACGATCGCCTGGACGTCCTCGACGCTGCGGGGGCTGACGACGGCGGAGGCCGTGTAGCGATTGGAGCCGCGGTAGTCGTACGGATCGCGGTAGAGGGCGAGCTCCTGCGGGTCGGTCGCGACAGCGTCCTCGCCCAGCGCGGCGGTCAGCTCGCGGATCGCTTCAAGGGCGTTGAACTGCTCCAACTCTGCCTCCCGTGATCGTCGTTGGCGAACGCCGGCCTATGCGCTCGCGCCGGCCGTCGATAAGGGCATAAGCACTACATTCGCATGTTCAGTCGAGCGCGACACGAGTGCCCATCCGAGCTGCCCTGCTCAGCCCCAAACGCGCTCCGCAACCTCCGCGACGAGGCGCAGCTTGGCCTCCTGGCTGTCCCACGGTACGGGGTTGCCTTCGAGCACGGAAGCGAACCCGCACTGCGTCGAGAGCGCCATCTGCTCGACCGGGTGAAAGCGCCCGGCGTCGCGGATCTTGGCGAGGAGCTCATCGGCGGGCTCGAGCTCGGCGTGCTTGGTCGAGACGAGGCCGAGCACGACGATGTTCTCGTCAGGGACGTCGGCGAGCGGCTCGAAGCCACCCTCGCGGTCGAGGTCGTCGTACTCGAGCAGGAGCACGTCGAAGTTGCCGGCGCGGGCGAAGACCTGCTTTGAAATCTCGTCGTAGCCGCCCTCGCTCATCCACTTCCCGGCGTTGTTGCCGCGGCAGAGGTGGATCCCCCGCTGGGCGTCGATGCCGGCGACCATCTCGTTCAGGAGCTCGACGCCCTCGGTGAGCATGCGCTGCGGGGGCACGCCGACGCTCTCGTAGTACTGGCGCTGTGCGGGGTCGACGAGCGTCGCGAGCTCGGGTGCGTCGATCTGGATGTAGCGGCAGCCGAGCTCGACCAGTGCGCGCGCCTCGCCAGCGATGATCGCCGCGGCGTCGGCGAAGCAGTCGAACGGGTCGTCATAGACAACGCCCGAATGCTCCGGCGACCATGTCAGGGCGAGCATCAGCGGGCTCGGGAGCGTGACCTTCACCGGTTTGGTCGCCACCGCGCGGGCGAAGGAGTACTCCTCGATCGCAAGCGAGCGCCGCGGCGTGAGCTTCTCGACCACGGCGGGCTGGTGCCGCGGCGCCGCCCCGGCTTCGTCGTGCCAGTCGGCGACCGCGCCCTCGACGCGCGCCACCCCTGTCACGACGTCAGTCAGCGGCCCTAGGAACGTCGAGCGGCGCAGCTCGCCGTCGGTCACGACGGCGACCCCGGCGCGCTCCTGGATCGCGATCGCCTCGACGATCGCCGCGTCCTCGATTCGCTTGAGCTCGGCCGCGTCGAGCTCGCCGGCGGCGTGTCGGGCGCGCGCCTGCTTGAGGCCGTCGGGCCGAAGCATGCTGCCGATCACCTCTGCGCGCGCGATGTCGAAGGTCATCGCGCGCTGGCGTCGGCGCGGCCCGGAGAGCGCTCGCCCGGCGCTACGCCCGTACGCATCCACTCGGCTCGGCGCTCGAGCGCCTTGAACGCTTCGTCGGGATGCGTCAGAACGAAGAATCGCCGGGTGCGAATCGCATCGACGACCATCTCCGCGACACGAGCCGGATCCATGCCGACTTCGACGCTCAGCTCGCGAAGGCGGCCGATGATCGTTTGACGGAGCGGGTCATCGGCCGTCGAAGGGACCTCAGCTGGACGGTTCCGCTCGGCATCGCACATGTTGGTCGTGACGACTCCGGGGCACAGCACCGACACCCCGATCCGCTCGCCGGCCGCCAGCAGTTCGAGCTCGAGGCACTCGCTCGCGGCGAGAATCGCGAACTTCGAGGTCGTGTAGGGCGCAAACGTCGCAAGCCCCGTGGCGAGCGCCGCAAGCGAGGCGGTGTTGACGATGTGTCCCTCGCCCTGCTCGCGGATCAGCGGCAGGAACACGCGGCAGCCGTGGAGCACCCCCCACAGGTTCACACCGAGCACCCACTCCCACGTCGCGACCGGGATGTCCGCGAAGCGCGCGCCGCTCTCGACGCCGGCGTTGTTGCAGACGACGTGTACGGCGCCGAAGCGGTCGATCGTCGCCTGCGCGAGAGCCTCGACCGCCGCGCCGTCAGAGACGTCCGTGGCGACGCCGATCGCCTCGGCGCCACCGCCGCGGAGTTCCTCGACCGCCGCCTCGAGCGGCTCGTCCTCGATGTCGGCCAGGACGACGCGCATTCCCTCCTGCGCGAAGCGGCGCGCCAGCCCGAGGCCGATCCCGCTCGCCGCGCCGGTGACGACCGCGACGCGGCCTTCGAGCTCCTCCATGCCATGCAACGCTAGCGCCTCGCCTCAGCCGTGAACGCGTCGCCGAAGCGGTCAACGAAGGCGATCTCCTCGACAGCCGAGCGGCGCAGCTTGGTGGGGAACGGCTTGAGCGGATAGCCGGCGGCGATGTGGCAGGCGGTCGAGAAGTGCTCCGGGATCTCGAGCAGCCGCTTGACCTCGGACTCGGCGGCGACGAGCAGCGTCGTGAATGAGCTCGCGACGCCCTGCGCGCGCAGCGCCAGGCAGAGGTTCTGCGCCATCGGGTAGACCGAGGCGCCGCCGACGATGCTCAGGCGCTCGAGCTCGGTGTCGGTCGGATGCGTCTCGGCGATGTCGACGCAGACGACGATGATCAGCGGATGCTCGCCGAAGTGCTCGGCGAACTGATCGCCGTCGGCCATCGCCTTCGCCGGGTTGCTGAAGCCGAGCGCGACGCTGCGCACATGTCCTGACTCGGTCGTGACCGAGGCGGCGCCCGAACGGACCGCCGCCGTCACCTGGCGCCACAGCGGCAGGTAGAGGGCGCCGAGCTCGCGTCGCCTGACGGCGTCCTTGACGAGGACGAAGCGGACCGCGTTGCGGTTGCCGCCGTTGGGTGCGAAGCGAGCCATCTCGATCGCGTCGTAGAGCACCGAGTCCGGAACGGGATCGGTGCGGAAGTAGCGGCAAGCGTGCTGGGTGCGCATGATCGCGCCGAGCTCCAGTGAGCTCATCGGCGCAGGCGCGGCTGCGCTGTCAGGCGCGCGTCTCGCCAAGGTAGCTGGCCACGAGGCGGTCGGTGTCGGCGCGGAGCTCGGCGACGGAACCGGAGGTGGCGAGGTCTCCGTGCGCGAGCACGTAGGCGCGGTCGGCGATCTCGAGCCCGAGGTGGACGTGCTGCTCGACGAGGACCACGGCCGTCGCGCGCGCGTCGGCGAACTGGCGGACCACCGGCAGCAGGCGCTCGACGATCACCGGGGCAAGGCCGAGGCTAAGCTCGTCAAGCAGCAGAACCTTGGGTTTGTGAATCAGTGCGCAGGCGATCCCGAGCATCTGCTGCTCGCCGCCCGAGAGCAGCCCGGCGCGACGGCCCTGGAGGGGTCGAAGCGCCGGGAAGTACTCGAGCACCTCATCGATGTCCGCCGCGGTCGGGCGCACGCCGAGCCCAAAGTGCTCGGCGACGGTGAGGCCGAAGAAGATGCCGCGTCCCTCGGGAACGTGTGCGATCCCGGCTTTTGCGCGGGCGCTCGGAGACACGCCGGCGAGATCCCTGCCGTCGAGCCTGATACTGCCCGAAACCACCTTCACGAGCCCCGAGATGGCGCGCAGGGTCGTCGTCTTG
>DATGHN010000136.1:0-4935 GCA_035308005.1 Solirubrobacteraceae bacterium | reverse complement strand
CATCGTCACGGGTGTTGCGCGCGTGTGCGGTCGCCAGATCGTGATCGTTGCCAACGATGCGACCGTCAAGGGCGGCAGCTACGCGCCGCTGACGGTGAAGAAGCACCTCCGCGCCCAGGAGGTTGCCCTCGCCAACCACCTGCCCTGCGTGTACCTGGTCGACTCCGGCGGCGCCTTCCTGCCGCTCCAGGACGAGGTCTTCCCCGACCGCGACCACTTCGGGCGGATCTTCTTCAACCAGGCGCGCCTCTCGCGCGCCGGCATCGCCCAGATCGCGGCGGTGATGGGCTCGTGCACCGCCGGCGGCGCCTACGTCCCGGCGATGAGCGACGAGACGATCATCGTCGCCGGGCAGGGGACGATCTTCCTCGCCGGGCCGCCGCTTCTGAAGGCTGCGACCGGTGAGGTCGTGAGCGCGGAGGAGCTCGGCGGCGGAGACGTCCACACGCGGCTGTCCGGCGTCGCCGACCACCTGGCCTCAGACGACGCGCATGCGATCGAGCTGGTGCGCTCGATCGTCGCGACGCTCGGCGATCGGCCGGCGCCGCCGTGGCCGGTGGGGGAGGCCGCGCCGCCCGCGGTCGATCCCTCCGAGCTCTACGGCGTCGTCCCGCCGGACGCGCGCGCGACCTACGACGTGCGCGAGGTGATCGCGCGGATCGTCGATGGGAGCCGCTTCCACGAGTTCAAGGAGCGCTACGGACCGACGCTCGTGTGCGGCTTCGCCTCGATCCACGGCCACCCGGTCGGGATCCTCGCCAACAACGGCGTCCTCTTCTCGCAGAGCGCGCTCAAGGGAACGCACTTCATCGAGCTCTGCGACCGCCGCGGCGTACCGCTGCTGTTCCTCCAGAACATCAGCGGCTTCATGGTCGGGCGCGACTACGAGGCGGGCGGGATCGCCAAGGACGGCGCGAAGCTGGTCACCGCAGTCAGTTGTGCGCGCGTGCCGAAGCTGACCGTGATCATCGGCGGCTCCTTCGGCGCCGGCAACTACGGGATGTGCGGGCGCGCGTTCGACCCGCGCTTTCTGTGGATGTGGCCGAACGCGAGGATCAGCGTGATGGGCGGCGAGCAGGCGGCGACGGTTCTCTCGACGATCCGCTCCGAGCAGCTCGAGGCCGCCGGTAGGGAGTGGCCCGCCGACCAGCGCGCGGCCTTCGAGGACGAGCTGCGCGAGCGCTACGAGCTCCAGGGCAATCCCTATTACGCGACGGCGCGGTTGTGGGACGACGGCATCATCGACCCGCTGCAGACGCGCGACGTTCTCGGCCTGGCACTCGACGTCTGCGCTAACGCGCCGCTCGGCGAGGTTGGCTACGGCGTCTTTCGGATGTGATCAGCTGTGCGCGAGCTGGCGCAGGAAGTCGGGGAGCGGGCGCACCAGCGGACGGTCGGTGGCGAGCTCCCAGGAGCGCTCCATCGCCGCGAGATGTTCGTCCATGACCTCCTCGATGCGCGCGTGGTCTGCGGAGCGGATCGCGGCGAGCGTCCGCTCGTGCACGTCGATCACCCAGGAGGCGGTCGGCGGCTCGTGCAACGCCAGGTCGCGCGCGATCTCGAGACGGCGGAACAGCGTCCGCATCAGCGAGACGATCGTCGAGTTTCCGCTCGCCCGCGCGATCCGCAGGTGAAAGCGCGTGTCGAGCGCGAGGAAGCGGTCCTCGGCTTCGAGCACGTCGCCGCGCGCGATCAGCGCCCGCTGGGCATCGATCGTTCGCTGTAGCTCGTCGTAGTCCTCATCGGTGGCGCGGACGGCGGCGAGCTGTGCGACCCGCGGCTCGATCAGCCGCCGCGCCTCGAGCACGCCTGCGACCTCGTCAAGGCGCAGGTCGGACATCGAGCGCAGGAGGTCAAGCGGCGCGTAGTCCGAGAGCACGTACATGCCGCCGCCCGAGCCCGAGCGGACCTCGAGAACGCCGGCGCCGACAAGGACGCGAGCGGCCTCGCGCAGCGTCGCGCGGCTGATCTGCATCGCAGCGGCGAGGTCGCGCTCGGAAGGCAGGCGCTCGCCCGCGGCAAGCTCGCCGAGGCGGATCTGCTCGGCAATCTGCTCAACCGCCCCCTCGAAGGTGCGCCGCGGACCGACCGGTTTGAAGCCCGCCTCCACGGGAAACACGCTAGCGCGCGGCACATGATGAGTCCAGTCTTGGTATAAAATCAGTCCATGAGTGGTCTGCTTGTGCGCGAGCCCAGGCGGCAGGCGACGCTCGCCGACCGCTATGAACTCGAAGAGGGCCGGGTCTTCCTGACGGGCGTGCAGGCGCTCGTTCGAGTCCTCATCGACCAGCACCGCGCCGACGCCGCAGCCGGCCTTCGTATCGGCACCCTCGCGTCCGGCTATCCCGGCTCGCCGCTGGCCGGCTTCGACCTCGAGCTCGGCCGCCTCGGAGCCCTCGCCGAGCAGCACGCGATCGTCTCGCGCCGAGCCGTCAACGAAGAGCTCGGCGCGACCGCGGTGTGGGGTACCCAGCTGATCCGCTCGCTTCCGGGCGCGCGGGTGGACGGTGTGGTCGGCGTCTTCTACGGCAAGGCGCCGGGCGTCGATCGCGCCGCCGACGCGATCCGCCACGGAAACCTCGTCGGCACCGACCCCCGCGGCGGGGTGCTCGCGCTGTGCGGCGATGACCCGGACTGCAAGTCCTCGACGATCCCGAGCGCATCCGAGCCCTTGCTCGCGGCGCTGCGCGTTCCGGTGCTGGCGCCCGGCAGCGTCCAGGAGGCGCTCGATCTCGGGCGACACGCGATCGCCTGCTCGCGAGCGTCCGGCCTGTGGGCGGCGATGAAGATCGTCACCAACGTCGCCGACGCGACGGCCACGATCGAGGTCGGGCCCGGCCGCGTGACGCCCGTCGTGCCGGTACTCGAGTGGCACGGCACGCCCTACGTCCATCGCCCGTCGGCGAACCTGCTACCGCCCGAGTCGCTCGAGCTCGAGCAGAGCCTCGTCGAGGTGCGCCTCGAGCTCGCCAAGCGCTACGCGCGTGCCAACGGCCTCAACCGCGTCGTCCTCGACGCGCCGGACGCCCGGCTCGGCATCATCGCCTCGGGCATGGCCGCCCAGGAGGTCGTGGGCGCGCTCCGCGAGCTCGGCCTCGGCGAGCGCCTGCCCGTGCGTGTGCTCGTCCCGCAGATGCTCTTCCCGCTCGATGAGGATGCCGTGCGGGCGTTCGCGATCGGCCTGCGCGAGGTCCTCGTGATCGAGGAGAAGGGCCCGTTTCTCGAGCGCCTCGTCCGCGAGGCGCTCTACGGCGGGCCGGCGACGCCGACCGTCGTCGGCCAGCGCGACGATCGCGGCGCCCAGCTCGTCCCGGCCTGGGGAGCTCTCGATGCGGAGACGGTGACCCGCGCGGTCGGCGGGCGGCTGCTCGCCCACGACGACCTGCCGAGCGTGCGCGAGAAGCTCGCGCGGCTGCAGGCGATCGAGTCGCGCCCGGTCATCGAACTCGGCGCGTCGCGCACGCCGTTCTTCTGCTCCGGCTGCCCGCACAACACCTCGCTGAAGGCCGACGACGACGCCGTCGTCGGCGCGGGGATCGGCTGCCACACGATGGTTGTGCTGTCGGCCCAGGGCCGCGGCAACGTCGCCGGTCTGACGCAGATGGGCTCGGAAGGGGCGCAGTGGATCGGAGTCTCGCCGTTCGTCGACATACCCCACTTCATCCAGAACATCGGCGACGGGACCTATCACCACTCGGGATCGCTGGCGATCCGCGCGGCCGTCGCCGCAAACGTCAACGTCACGTACAAGCTGCTCGTCAACGGCTACGTGTCGATGACCGGCGGTCAGCAGATCTCGGGCGGGATGAGCGTGCCCGCGATGACTCGCAGCCTCGCCGCCGAGGGCGTGCGGCGGATCGTGATCACGACCGACGAGGTCGCGCGCCACCGCGACGCGAGCTACCCGGCGATCGTCGAGATCCGCGACCGCCGCGATGTGCTCGCCGTACAGCGCGAGCTCGCCAAGGTCCCCGGCGTCACCGTCATGCTTCACGAGCAGGCCTGCGCCGCCGAGGTCAGGCGCGCCCGAAAGCGCGGCCGCGCGGTCGAGCCGGCGCGGCGGGTGCTGATCAACGAGCGCGTCTGCGAGGGCTGCGGCGACTGCGGGGCCAAGTCGAGCTGTCTGTCGGTCGAGCCGCTCGACACCGAGTTCGGGCGCAAGACACAGATCAACCAGACCAGCTGTAACAAGGACTACTCCTGCCTCGAAGGCGACTGCCCGTCGTTCGTGACGGTGCTCTCGGCTGAACAGTCGCCGGCACGCAGCCGCGACGCGGCAGGGCCGCCGAGCTTCGATCTCCCGACGCCCGTCGCATGCGTCGATCACTCAGACGTCCGCGTGCGCCTTGTCGGGATCGGCGGCACCGGCGTCGTCACCGTCAGCCAGGTGCTCGGCATGGCCGCGCTCCTCGACGGCCTTCACTGCAGCGGGCTCGATCAGACGGGGCTCTCCCAGAAGGCGGGCCCGGTCGTTTCGGACCTCCACATCACCGCCGAACCACAGGAGGGCAGCGTCGTTCCCTCGAGCGGCGCGCTCGATCTGCTGCTTGGGTTCGATTTGCTCGGCGCGGCGGATGAGAGCGTCCTGCGTGCGGCGGAGGCCGAGCGCACCGTCGCGGTCGTCTCCGAGCACATCTCCCCGACGGCGCAGATGGTCATCGACGTCGAGGCGAGCGCGCCCGACGTTGAGGCTGCCCATCACGCAGTGCAGGCCTCCACGCGCGCCGCCGACAACGTCTCACTCGACGCGCAGCTGATGGCCGACAGGATCTTCTCCGACGCGACGACCGCCAACGTGATCGCTCTCGGAGCGGCGTGGCAGCGCGGCGCGCTGCCGCTCTCGATCGAATCGATCGAAGAGGCGCTGCGGCTGAACGGCGTCAACGTCGACGCTAACCTCGCCGCCTTCGCCTGGGGTCGCGGGTGGGTCGCCGA
>DATGHN010000135.1:0-4707 GCA_035308005.1 Solirubrobacteraceae bacterium | reverse complement strand
GCTCGGTCGGAGCGTCCGCGAGGAGGGAGAGCGCGTGCGGGAGCGCCGCCGCGAGCGCGGCCGCGGTCTGGGCGATGCTTCGCGGGTTGCCCGGGAAGTTGACGATCAGCGTGCGCCCCCGGACTCCTGCCGTGGCGCGCGAGAGCATCCAGTGCTTGGTGTGCTCCCTCGACGCCAGGCGCATCGCCTCGGCGATCCCGGGGACCGGCCGCTCGAGGACGGCGGCCGTCGCCTCGGGGGTCACGTCGCGCGGGGCGACGCCCGTCCCGCCCGTTGTCAGCACGAGCGCGCAGCGATCCTCGTCGCAGTAGCGGCGCAGCCGCTCCTCGATCAGCGCCTGGTCGTCGCTGACGATCTCGCGGGCGATGACCTCGCCGCCCAGCTCGCGCGCGAAGGCCTCGAGTGCCTCGCCGCTCTCATCGGCCCCGGCGCCGGCCGCTCGCGACGTGCTGACCGTGAGGATCGCGACGCGCGCCGCCGGCGGGACGCTCACCCCGCGTCCTCGTTGCGCCAGTCGTTGCGGCCGCCCGTCTTCTCGAGCAGCACGACCTGCTCTATGACGACGCCGCGCTCGATCCCCTTGACCATGTCGTAGACGGTCAGCGCGGCCACCGAGCAGGCGACCATCGCCTCCATCTCGACGCCGGTCTGGGCGGCAACCGAGGCTTCGGCGACGAGCTCGACGATCCCCGCCTCGACGTCGACGCTCGTCGTGACGTCGACGAACGCGAGCGGCAGGGGGTGGGCGAGCGGGATCAGCTGCGAGGTCTGCTTGGCCGCCTGGATCCCGGCGATGCGGGCCGTCCCGAGGACCTCGCCCTTGGGCGCGTTGCCGGCCGCGACGGCCGCCGCCGCCTTTGGCGACATGCGAACCCGCGCCCGCGCCCGCGCGCGACGCGCGGCGATCGGCTTGTCCCCAACGTCGACCATCCGCGCGCTTCCGGAGGAGTCGAGATGGGTCAGCGCCGGATCGCTCATTCGGGCACCGTCGCCTGACCCGGCACCCAGCGCGCCTCGCCGCCGTCGAGCTCGCGCTTCCAGATCGGCGCGTTCGCCTTGATGCGGTCGATGATCTCGCGCGCGCCGGCGAAGGCCTCCTCGCGGTGCGCCGCCGATGCTGCGACGACGACGCCCGGCTCGCCGAGTGCGACCTTGCCGACGCGGTGCTCGGCGACCGCGGCTTGCAGGCCGTGGCGCGCGATGCAGTCCTCGACGATTCGCGCCATCTCCTGTTCGGCCATCTCCCGGTAGGCCTCGTAATCGAGGAAGTCGACGTCGCGAACCGTTCCCTCGAAGGTCACGACGGCCCCGGCGCCGGGGCGACGCACGAGGTCTGTCAGCGCGGAGGTGTCGATCGCGTGCTCGGTCACGCGGGCGTGTGTGTCCGCGCCGCCGCTGACGGGCGGGAGCAGGGCGAGCTCATCGCCGGCGTGAAGCTCGGTGTCCTCACCGGCGATCTCGCGGTTGACGGCCGCGCGCACCGGCAGCTCGGCGAGCAGCTCGCCGAGCGTGGCGTGGGCCGAGAGCTCGCGCAGCGCGTCGCCGACGGTCGCGCCGTCGTCGAACTCGGCGTCGAGGGAGGCCGAGCCGAGGCGCTCGCGAAGCTGCGCGAACAGCCTGATCTGGACATGCATGGCTGTGATCAGCCTACCCTCCGCCCGCCGTTAGCCGGGCCTGCGCCGATGACACGCGCGGCGGTGTCGGTATCGTCGGAGCATCACCGAACGCGCACAACTGTTCGATGGGCACGGCCGGGCGATCGGCGATCTTCGCCTCTCGGTCACGGACCGCTGCGGCTTTCGCTGCCGCTACTGCATGCCCGCGGAAGGCATGCAGTGGCTCCCGCGCGCCGAGCTTCTGAGCTTTGAGGAGATCGAGCGGCTGATCCGCGTCCTGTCCGAGATGGGCGTGCGCGACGTCCGCCTGACCGGCGGGGAGCCGCTCGTGCGGCGTGAGCTGCCGCGCCTGGTTTCGATGCTGCGAGCCCTTCCGGACGTGCGCGAGATCGCCCTGACCACGAACGGCTACCAGCTCGAGCGCGACGCCGAGGCGCTCGTCTCCGCGGGCGTGAACCGCTTCAACGTGTCTGTCGACTCGCTTCAGCGCGAACGCTTCAGCGAGATGACGCGCCGTGACGCACTCGCGAAGGTCCTGCGCGGACTCGACGCGCTCGCGCAATTCCCGGAGGCCCATCCGATCAAGGTCAACGCCGTCGCGATGCGAGGCTTCACCGAGGACGAGGTTCTGCCGTTCGCGCGCTTCGCCCGCGAACATCCGTACGAGGTTCGCTTCATCGAGTTCATGCCGCTCGACGCAGACCACTCCTGGAGCCCGGACGACGTGCTGACGGGCGAGGAGATCCGCGCCGCCATCGAGGCCGTCTATCCGCTGGAGCTCGAGCCGCGCGAGGCGAGCTCGACGGCGCGGACCTACCGCTTTGCCGACGGCAAGGGCCGGATCGGCTTCATCAACCCGGTGTCCGAGCCCTTCTGCGCCGATTGCAACCGCATTCGTGTTACAGCCGACGGGCAGCTTCGGACGTGCCTCTTCTCGCTCCGCGAGACCGACCTGCGCGCGCTGGTTCGCGGCGGCGCCGACGACGATGAGCTCGAGGCGGCGCTGCGCGCCGCGGTCTGGCGCAAAGAGCTCAAGCATCACGTCGGCGATCCGGGGTTCGTCCAGCCGGAGCGCACGATGTCGGCGATCGGCGGCTAGGACTCGAGCAGTTCGACCTCGACGCGGCTTCCCGCGACGAGCGTCCCCTCCCCCGCCGGGATCAGCGCGATCGCATCCGCGCCGCGCAGCGAGCTGAGGATGTGCGAGCTCTGCGGCCCAGTCGTCTCGGCGTGCCAGCCGTCGTCCTCAAGGTGCACGCGGCAGCGCACCGCATGAAGGCGAACGGGGGTCAACTCGCAGTCCTCATCGAGCGTCGCGAACGTCCGGGCGCGGCGCGGCAGCTCGCCCGCCAGCGCCTGGAGCGCCGGTCGCGCGAACAGCAGGAACGTGATCAGCGAGGAGACGGGGTTCCCGGGCAGGCCGAAGACGAGCGTTGCTCCGCGCGTGCCGAACGACGTTGGCTTGCCGGGACGCAGAGCAACCCCGTGGAAGCGGTTCTCGACGCCAAGCTCGCGCATCGCGTCGCCGACGTGATCGTGGACGCCGACCGACATGCCTCCGGTCACCACGACGACGTCGGCCTCAAGCGCCTCGGCCACCGCCGTCGTCACGACCGAGAGATCGTCGCGAGCGTGCTCAACCGAGACGACCAATCCCCCGGCTCGCTCGGCGAGCGCCGGGATCACGTATGAGCCTGAATTGCGAACCGCGCCGGGACGCAGCGGTTCATCGACGCCGACGAGCTCATCGCCGGTCGTGACGACGGCGACGCGCGGACGCCGGCCGACCTGGACGCGGGCTCGCGCCGCCGAGGCGAGCAGTCCGATCTCGGCGGCCCCGATGCGGATCCCCTGTTCGAGCACGACGGACCCGGCTGAGATGTCACTTCCCGCCGTGCGAAGGTCCCGCCCAGCCTCGACCGCGACGGCGAGCTCCACGAAGCCGTCCTCGCGGCGCGTGTCCTCGACGCGAATGACCGCGTCGGCGCCGGCCGGAATCGCCGCTCCGGTCGAGATCGCGCATGCCTCCCCCTGGCCGAGCTCCGATTCCGCCGGAGTTCCGGCGCGCGACTCGCCGACGACGCGCAGGCGGGCGCCCGGCGCTGTGTCGGCGGCGCGCACCGCGAAGCCGTCCATCGCGGAGTTGTCGAACGCCGGGACGTCTTCCGGGGCCAGCACGGTCTCGGCCAGCACGCGCCCCAGCGCGTCGCGCAGCGAGATCTCCTCGGCGCCGAGTGGCGCGGCGGCCTCCAGCACGGCCTCGCGCGCCGCCTCGAACTCGATCAGCCGCCCCGCCACGGCTGCCAACTCTAGCCAGTGTTCACTATTACCGCACAGCGCTGGGTACACTCATTTCGATGTCGCGCAACCTAGTCGAGCTCGTCCGAAGAACCCATGTTCGCGACGCGCCGACAGCGCTCGAAGTGCTCAAGGACGCGGTCGAGCGCCGCGGCGAGGTCACCGACGAGGACCGCCGCGCGGCAGCCGAAGCCTCCGGCCTGCCGGAGGCGACCGTCTACGGGGTTTCCACCTTCTATGACGATCTGCTCGTCCCGCGCGGGCGACGGCACCTACGCGTCTGCACCGGCACCGCCTGCTTCGCCGCGAGCGCCAATGCCCACGTCGACGGGCTCCGCGAGCAGCTGGGCCTGGAGCTCGGCGAACGCCGCGAGGACCACTCGGTCTCGCTCGCCGAGACGGTTTGCTTGGGCTTCTGCCACTCCTCGCCGGCGATTCGCGACGGAGACCTGATCGACGCCGGCGACGGCGCGCTCGAGCGCATCCTCGCGGGCGAAGCGCGGCAGGCACCGGAGCCCGAGTGGGTCAGCGTGCTGGACGAGCCGGTCCTGACGCGACCCGGCGACTGGTCGGGGCTGGCCGCGGCGCTCGAGCGGCACACGCCCGAGAGCCTTCTAGCCGAGGTCAAGGAGGCCACGGTGCGCGGCCGCGGCGGCGCCGGCTTCCCCGCCGGCGACAAGTGGTCGTTCGCGCGCGGCGCTCCCGGCGAGGCGAAGTTCATCGTCGCCAACGGCGACGAGGGCGACCCCGGCTCCTACATCGACAAGTACCTGATGGAGCGCAACCCGGCGCT
>DATGHN010000134.1:0-13715 GCA_035308005.1 Solirubrobacteraceae bacterium | reverse complement strand
GTCGACCCGCGGCGCTTCGGCACGGGCCAGGTGGTGGCGGGCGATGCGGAGCTTGAGGAGTTCTTTGCCGCCCGGCTCGGCGTCGAGCCGTTCGACGAGGCCTGCACGCCCGCCTTGCTGCGTTCGCTGGCGCGCGGCAAGCGCGTGGCGATCAAGTCCTTCCTGCTCGATCAGCGGATGATCGCCGGCGTCGGGAACATCTACGCGGATGAAGCGCTGTTTCGGGCGGGTGTCCATCCGCTGCGCGCGGCGGGTGCGCTTCGCCCCAAGCAGTACGCGCTGCTACGCGACAGCGTGCGCGAAGTTCTCAGCATGGGCATCGATTCGCACGGCGCCTCAATCGACGACTTCCGCCATCTCGATGGGGCGCGCGGGAGCTTCCAGGACCGCTTCCTCGTGCATCGTCGCGAGGGTGAGCCGTGCGTCGTATGTGGGACGACGATCGCAAAGATCGTCGTCGGCGGACGCGGCACGTACTTCTGCGCGCACTGCCAACCGGTGCCGCGGCTCGCGCGCCGCTAGGCCGCGAGAAGCTCAGTCAGCCGGCCGGAGCGGTCGGCGCTGAGGAGCTGATCGAAGCCGCCCACGAGCTCCTCGCCGATGATGACCTGCGGGAACGTCATCATTCCTGTACGCGAGGCGAGCTCGGCCCGACCTTCGGCGTCCATCGCCAGGTTGATCTCGTCGAATTCGAGGCCGCGCTTGTTGAGGAGGGCCTTGGCCTGGCGACAGAATCCGCACGGCTCGGTGGTATAGACGGTGATCTTGTTCATTACTTCACAAAGTATAGCATGAGCGGTCCGCTCAAGACCGACGCCATCGTGCTGCGTTCGCTGCGCTATGCCGAGGCCGATCGCATCCTCCATCTCTACACGCCCTCGCGCGGGCGGATCGGCGCGATCGCCAAGGGTATACGCCGAACGCGGAGCCGCTTCGGCGGTCGCCTCGAACCATTTTCGCGTGTCCGTCTCGTTTGCCACGAGGGGCGCGGCGAGTTGCTCACGATCACCGGCGTCGAAACGCTCGACGCCCACGCGCGGTTGCGCGACGCTGCCGCTACGCTCGATTGTGCGGCCCGCGCGTGCGACGCCGTGGCCCGGGTCTTCGAGACCGAGGAGCCTCACCCAGCCGTGTACAACCTGCTGTCCAACGAGCTGACGCTGCTCGCCTCAGATCCAGCCCACGCGAGCCACGCGAACGCGCTCGCGTTTCGCCTCAAGCTGCTCGTTGCCGCGGGTCTCGCGCCGGCGCTCGGCGCGTGCGCGTCGTGCGGGTCGCCGGAGCACCTCGTTGCTTACTCGCCGCAGGCCGGCGGTGTCGTCTGCAACGCCTGCGAGGCCGCGGCGTTCCCGATCGCCGAGGAGACGCACGAGTTCATGGCAGCCTCGCTGGCGGGCCCGCTGGCCGGCGCCCCCGCCGCGTCGCCGAGGGCGCTCCGCGAGGCCGAGCGGGCGATCTCCGAGACGCTTGAGCATCACGCACATCTGCGGCTTCGTCCGGCGGCGTTGCGGTGACACTCGCCACCACCTTCGAGCAGCGGATCCGCGACGACGAGGAGCATCGTCTTTCGCCGCTTGCGGCGCGCTCCTACCCTGCGCGCCGCGCCCACAGCGAGGATGACTGCAGTCTGCGGACGCCGTTTCAGCGCGACCGCGATCGGATCGTTCACTCCAAGGCGTTCCGCCGCCTCAAGCACAAGACGCAGGTGTTCGTCGCGCCGGAGGGCGATCACTACCGAACACGCCTGACCCACACCCTCGAGGTCACCGGGGTCTCGCGGACAGTCGCGCGTGCGCTTTCGCTGAACGAGGACCTCGCCGAGGCGATCGGTCTCGGCCACGATCTCGGTCATCCGCCGTTCGGCCACATCGGCGAGGACGTCCTCGACCGCTGCCTGCACGAGCGTTTCGGAACCGAGTTCCACCACTGGGAGCAGTCGCTTCGCGTCGTCGATGCGCTCGAGCGCGATGGGCGGGGCCTCAACCTCACCGACGCGGTGCGCGACGGCATCCTGTGCCATTCGGGGCGCGCACCGATGCCAGCGACACTCGAGGGTGGGATCGTTCGCCTCACCGATCGCTTTGCCTACATCAACCACGACATCGACGACGCGCTGCGCGCGGGACTACTGGCGCCCGCGGCGCTGCCTGCCGAGGCGATCGAGGTTCTCGGCGACACCGGATCTGAGCGCATCGACACACTCGTCCACGACCTCGTCACCGAATCGGGACGTGAGGGCGCGATCGTCCAGGGCGAGTCGGCGGCGGCGGCCCTGATGGAGCTGCGCAACTTCATGTTCGAGCACGTCTACATGGGCGAGGTCGCGCGCCGCGAGCATTCGAAGATCGAGAACGTGATCCGTAGCCTCTTCGAGCACTACTGCAAGCATCCCGAGGCGCTTCCGCCCTCAGATGACGATCTCGCCCGCCGCGTGACCGATTACATCGCCGGTATGACCGATCGCTACTGCATTCGCGCCTACGAGGAGCTCGCCGTTCCGCGGGCTTTCGCACGCTGATGGCGCGCTACACCGCGGAGTCCAAGGAACGTGTCCGCGAGGCGGTCGACATGGTCGAGCTCGTCGGCGCTCGCACCGATGGCCTGCGGCGCTCGGGCGCCGACAGCTATGTCGGTCGCTGCCCCTTCCACGACGAGCGCACGCCGTCGTTCTCCGTCAAGCCCTCGAGCAAGGTCTACTACTGCTTCGGCTGCCAAGCCGCCGGTGACGCGTTCAACTTCGTGATGAACACGGAGGGACTCGACTTCGCCGGCGCGCTCGAGTTCCTGGCCGACCGTTGCGGCATAACGCTCGAGGTGGAGGAGGAGGATCCCCGCGCCGCGGAGCGCCGCCGCCGGCGAGATCGCTTGCTCGAGCTTCTCGACCGCACATGCTCCTACTACGAGCGCACGCTCTGGGAGCAACCGGAGGGCGAGTCGGCCAGGCGCTATCTCGCCGAGCGCGGGCTGGATGAGGCGTTGCTTCGCGAGTTCCGCGTCGGCTTCGCGCCGTCGGCCTGGGACCGCGTGCTGGTCGCCTCGCGGCGCAGCGGCTTCAGCGAGGCCGAGCTCCTCGCTTCCGGATTAGTGCAACGCTCGACCGACCGTCCGGGCAGCGTCTACGCCCTTTTCCGCCGGCGGATCACCTTCCCGCTCTGCGATCAGCGCGGCCGCGTGCTCGGCTTCGGGGCGCGCGCGATGAGCGCCGACGATCCGCGTAAGTACGTCAACAGCCCAGACGGCGAGGTCTACCACAAGGGACGCCACCTGTTCGCCACGCACCTCGCCCGGCCGCACGCCGCGAAGGCGGGGTCCGTGGTCCTGTGCGAGGGCTACACCGACGTGATCGCGGCTCATCAGGCCGGCGTGCGCAACTGCGTTGGCCTGATGGGGACGGCGCTGACCGACGAACAGGTCGGTGAACTTGCCCGGCTTGCTCCTCGCGTGGTGCTCGCCCTTGATGCGGACGGCGCGGGCCAGGCGGCCATGATGAAGGCCGCGAGCGTCGCCGCAAGTCAGCGCATTGAGCTTCGCGTCGCCGCGCTGCCGACCGGAAGCGACCCGGCGGATGTGCTCAAGCGCGACGGCGCCGACGCGGTCGCCGGCTTGGTCAGCGCTTCGCTGCCGTTCGTGCGGTTCCGCGTCGAGCGGATCCTCGCCACCGGCGACGCAACAAGCCCCGAAGGCCGCGACCGAGTCCTCGACGAGCTGCGGCCGATATTCGAAGACCTGCCGGCGGGGGCGATGCGTGAGGAGCTCGAGCGGGAGGTCGTCAGCCGCCTGGGGGTCTCCGAGAAGCTCATCGAGCGGCTTTTCGCGGGGCGGCGCGCCGCAGCGCCGGCCGCCGCCGAGCGCTCTGCGACGAGCGCCCCGCTCGTCGGTGCCGAGCGTACCGAGCGGGCCTTCCTCGAGCTCTGCGTCGCGCTGCCTGAGCGCGGCGGAGAGATGCTCCGCTCCCTCGATCTCGACGCTCTCTTCTCGAGCCAGCTGACGCGCGCGGCGGCGGAGCACCTGCGCGAGCACATCGAGCGTCCGAGCGCCGGGGTCAATGACTCCGACCTCGCGGCCTTGCTCGCCGAGCTCGAGGTCCGCGCCGCAGCTCTTACGCCCGCACCCGCGGAGCTCGAAGCCGAGCGATGCCAGCTCGAGCTGACGCGCGTCACCCGCGCGATCGCGCGCGGGCGGGGCGCGGGCGGGGGAGGGCTGATGGAACTTCAGCGCGAGCGTGAAGGCCTCCTGCGCGAGCTCGACGGCTGGCTGTCAGAGGCGCTCGAGCAGACCGCCGCTCCGCGCGTCTGAAGCGGCGGCGGGGGGCGCTGACACCCCCGCCACCTCCGCGGCGTGTGCTCTAATAGGGCGGCTGGGGCAAGTTGCCGCCGGCCCATTCCGGGGTAGCTCAATCGGCAGAGCGCTCGGCTGTTAACCGATAGGTTGTGGGTTCGAGTCCCACCCCCGGAGCTTCACCGCCGTCTAGTCTTCGCGGGCCGGGCCGGTAGCTCAGCTGGTTAGAGCAGCGGACTCATAATCCGTCGGTCCCAGGTTCGAGTCCTGGCCGGCCCACTTCGGAGCGTCAGCGTGAGCTCCGCATTCCCGCGGCGTGTGATGACGGTCTTCCCGGGGTGCAGCTGTCGGTGGCGGTAGGTCCAGGCGGTCCTTGCGCGACCGGATCCGCTTGCATTGCAATGAGATCGCTCGATACTTCGGTCGTGTTGTTGCGTGAGGCGCAGCCGGCTGACGCTGACGAAGTTGCGTCGGTGCATGTTCGCTCTTGGCAGGTCGGTTACCGGGACCTGCTCCCGGCGGAGTACCTCGGCAGCCTCCGGCCGCGAGACCGAGCGCTGCACTACACGTTCGGTGACCCTGACCCGCTCAAGCCAGCCACGATCGTCGCTGTCGAGGGCGACACGATCTGCGGATTCGCGACCACCGGCCCAGCGGGCAACGGAGACGGCACCGGCGAACTCTTAGCGCTCTACGTAGACCCCGACCGCTGGGGGCTTGGGATCGGCCGGTCGCTTCTGGCCGACGCCCGAGCCCGCATGGCACGGCGCGGCTGCGAACGGGCGATCCTATGGATGCTGGTCGGAAACGTGCGAGCCGAGCGCTTCTACCGAATCGACGGTTGGGCGCCGACCGGCACGCGCCGCCAAGACACCCTCTGGGCTGTCACCGTCGCCGAGATCGGCTACGGCAGACCCCTAACCTAACCCGTCCCGCCCCGGCGCGGTCGCCGACGGCCGTCACCCGCTCCGAGCTCACTTCGTAGACCCGCGCGAAGCCCCAACCGATCCAGGCTGACGGCGTCAAATCCAGCCCGGTGTGCGTCCAGCTTGCTCGATCCACGTCTGCAGCTCCGGCCGCTGGGCTTGCTCCAGGCTGGTCACCTTGAAGTAGCGCGTCCGTTCGGTCGTTCCGAGCGGCGGCGGGGATTCGAAGTCGGCACCGCCGAGAAAAACGACGTTCACGGAAACGTCGTAGGGAGCGAGTTCAATGATCCAGCCGAGTTCTGCTAGCCCGTAATACGCCCGTCTCCACTTGACGGCGTAGTCAAGGCCCGGGACCGTCGCACGGATCGAGGAATCCAACCGCTTGACGATCAGCTGGAGATCCCCCATCACGCGACGCCGGCACCATTCGTCGATCTCGGCGTGGCTAGCGGACGGCTCTGGCGGTTTACGCCCAGCATTTCCCTTGATCGCTTTCGGCATCGCGTGTCGTTCCTTTCTACCCCAACGTGCAGCGGCTCGACGCGCCGCCAGTACGAAGACCGACGTCATTGTGCGCTGAGTTCGCGCGCGAGGCGCGACACCGGCCATGATCAAGGTGCGTGGTCTCGCTGGGTCCTCGGACCCTTCACTGTCCGGGCAACCGCGAGAACTCGACCGTCGGCAACCGACGCGACTGCTTGACCTCCGGCGCAACCCTGCCGATGCGGGTGGTGATGAGTATCTCGGTGGCCGCCCCGCCGGCAGCCCGCCGGATCGCGCCGCTGATGCAGCGTGCCGCATTCGTCGCTCTGCTGGTCGTCGCCGCACTCGTTCCGCGCGTCTGGCTCGCGCCGTTTCCGGCCGTTGCCGACGCGTGGTCGCTGCTGGCGTTCGGCGGGCTCGTGCTCGTGGTCCTCGTCGATCTGCGCCGCCCGTGGCAGCTTGTCCACCTCGATCTGATCGTCCTTCTCTCGCTGGTGATCCCGATCGCGTTCGCAGGCGGGTCGCGGTGGGTCTGGTCGATGCTCCTGCTCTATCCCCAGCTCGTCTACCTCGCCGTGCGGATGGTCGTCCTGGCGCGAACTCGTCGGCTTCCGGTCGCGGGGCTGCGATCGCAGCTTCCGCTCAACTGGCTGGTTGTCGGGATACTCGTGCTGGTCGGGGTTCATGTCGCCTGGGAGGTTCCGCCCGGCACCTACATGGACGTCGCCTACGACAGCATCCAGGGTGCGCTGCGCATCATCCACGGGCGTCCGCTGTACGGCGGGGTGGCCGGGAGCGCAACCTACGGCCCGTCGAGCTTTCTCGCCTACGTCCCGTTCGCCGGGCTCGTCTCGCACGGCGAGACGGCGTCGCGCCTTGCAACGCTCGTCTTCACGATGCTGACGGCGCTACTGCTGTTCCTGCTTGGGCGACGCGAGCGTGGCAGCGATATCGGGTTGCTGCTCGCATTCTGCTGGCTCGCGCTGCCTTTCACTCTCTACGAGGATGCAACCGCCTTCAACGACTCGCTCGTCGCGGCCACGATCGTCGCGACGCTCTTATGCGCTCGGCGGGCCGGCTCCGCTGGAGCGGCGGCAGCGGTGGCCGGCTGGACGAAGTTCTCGCCCCTGGCGCTCGTACCGCTGCTCTTGGCGCGGCGCAGCCGTCGCGATCGCGTGCGTTTCGTGGCAGCCTTCACATCGATGACCGCCCTGCTTTTCGTGCCGGCCTTTGCTCACTCAACGCCCGCGGCATTCCTCTCGCAATCCTTCGGCTACCAGGCGACGCGCGTCCAGCAGAACACGATCTGGGCCGCGCTCTCGCTCTCCTGGTCACGCAGCGCGCATTGGCTGATCGTCGTCTCCGCCGTCCTGCACGCGCTGACGATAGGCGTCGCGATCACGACCGCGCTGTTGCTGCCACGACTGTCACCGCGCGAGGACACCGCCGGGATCGCCGCCGCCTCGGCGGCGATCCTGCTTCTCTTCGAGCTTAGTCTCAACGACTTCGCGTACAGCTACATCGTCTGGTTCGCACCGCTCGTGCTCATCGCACTCATCTTCGGTCAGATCCCGGCGCGAGCCGGAGGTTCGACTCTGCCGCACGGTAGTGAGATGCGCCCGACGCTAACGGCCTCTGACGCCTGAGGCGACGGTCGGGGTGGCGTGAGCCGATCCGCGGCGCTATGCAGCCGCCTTCGCGACCTCGCCGTCGCTGCGCCGCTGCCGCGGCGCAAGCGAGAGCGTTCGCGTCGCCCGCGGAGCGAGCGCCACCAGCAGCAGCACGACGCCGATCGCGCCGCCGACACCGAGCACACCGCGTGCTCCGAACGCGGCGGCGAGCGGAGCGGCGATGAAATAGCCGACTGGGAGCAGCGCCAGCGAGCCCATCCAGTCCCAGGCGCTGACGCGTGAGAGAAGTTGCGGCGGAATGTGGCGCGCGAGCGCCGTCTCCCACCAGACGCCGAACAGCGAGAACCCGAAGCCTGTCATCAGCGCCGTCGCGCCGACGGCGGGGATCGGCGCCCCGAGCGCGAGCAGCGCGTTTTGCGCCGGCCAGGTGAGCACGAGCAGAATCCCGACCCGCAGGGGGTGCGCAGGCCGCCAGCGGATCGCGGCGATCGACCCGATGACCGCGCCCGCCCCGGCGAGGCCCTCAAAGAGCCCGAACACGCTTGCGTGCCCGTAGACGCCTCGTGTGACCGACGGCGCGAGCGCGTACCACTGCGAGAACACGCACAGGAGCGCTCCGGCGAAGACGGCGACGGTCACCCACAGCCACGAGCGCGAGCGCACCTCCTGCCAGCCCTCGCGCAGGTCCGCCAGGACGCTGCTACCAGCCTCGGTCGCCGTCCTGACCTGCGGCACGCGGACCTGCAGAAGCAGGGCTGCGCTGACCACGAATGTCGCCGCGTCGCACGCGAAGGCGAAGCCCGCCCCGGCGGTAAGCACGAGCGCGGTCGCGACGGCGGGGCCGACGAGGAATGCGACGTTCGAGATGGCGCCCGTAAGGGCGCGCGCGTCTTGGACCTGCTCGACCGGAACGGTCTGCGGCAAGAGACCGGTGTAGGCCGGCTGGAAGAACGCCTCAGCGGCGCCGAACAGCGCCTCGATCGCGATGAGTTCCCAGAGCCGGACCTCGCCGGTCAGGATCAGCGTGGCAAGCGTTCCGTGAAGCGCCGCGCGCAGCACGTCGGTCACGAGCATGATCCGCTGGCGGGGGAGGCGATCCGCCCAGACGCCGCCGAACAACAGAAGCATCACGAGGGGCACCGTCGCCGCACCGAGCACAAGGCTCAGGTCCGTGGGGGACCGCGTCCGCGCGGTTATGAACAGCGCGAGTGCGACAACGACCAGGCGGTCGCCGACGACGCTCGCCGTCTGACTGAGGAACAGGTATCTGAAGTTGCGGTGGCGCAGGACGCGCAGGTACGAGCTCATGGACACTCTCGACGGGAACGGGCGGGACAGGGGGTGCCGGCGCGGACATCAGGCGGCGCCGGCGGGAACTGCAGCGTTCAGGGTCGAGGCGTGAAAAGCATCGCTTTCCGAGCGTAGCACGCCCCAGTCCGGTCACGAAAACCACCACCGCGGAACCCCCGACCGGCTCTAATATTCCGCGCCATGCCGGGCCGCGGGATCGACCGCTTTTCCAGCAGCGGAGGGGTCGCGCTCGCTCTGCTGGTCGCGGGCATCCTCGCCGCGAGCGCAGGCGCCGCTCAAGCTGCTCCGGCCCACATCGCGACCAAGACCCAGGCGCTCGTGGTGCGTGGGAGCGGCGCCGACCGCGGTACCTTCGAGTTGGTGATCGGAGTTCGCTCGCGCTCGTGGCGGGCGGTTCGGGTCACGGTCTACTTGACGGGCAGGCGACCGCACACGCTGTGGGCGAGCCCGTCGTGGGGGGATCAAACCCGCTTTCGCGTAAACCTGAGCGGCGAGCGCCTCACGGTGCGAGCGGTGAGCAGACCGCGGGGCGTCGACGTCCACGCGCACCTGGTGCGCGTAACCGTCGTCCCGACAACGCCGCAGGGCCAGAACCCGTCGAGCATCCCGGTGACGCCGCCTTCCACGCTGGCTCCCACTCCAACCACAACGCCCATCACGCCCAGCCCGACTCCGACGCTACCCCCGCCGCCCGCACCGTCGCCGCCTACCCCGCCGCCCGGGCCCTACCAAACGCTCGACTGGCAGGACGATTTCACGCAGGACTACACGAGCGCCGGCAGCACGCCAGGCCATCTCCCGAGCAGCGTCTGGAGCCTCGATTACGCCGGCGGCTGCGGCGACAACACGCTTTCCAACGACGTGACGACCGGAAACCCGACGGCGTCGCGCTATGTCGACCTCACGGCCAGCGGCCTTGCGATCAACGCGATCGAGACGAGCCCCGGAAGCTGGACGTCCGCGCAGATCGACACCGCTGGACACGAGTCGTTCGCTCCCGGGTCGACGATCGAGGCGCGCATCTACATGCCGACCGGGTCGGGCCTCTGCCCGGCCTTCTGGATGGTCAGCGACAACACCGTCAACCCAGGCGAGATCGACATCGTCGAGGCCCCGACGTTCGTCGGCGAGCAGTCCCCGCTATCGGCGTTTTTCACGTTGCACGGCCCCGGCCCGGTCTCGCAGCAGTGGGAGTCCTCCGAGAGCTCTGTGAACCTCGCCGGCTGGCACACCTACTCGATCACTTGGTCGGCGGGCGCGATCACTTGGAGCATCGACGGGACGCCCTACGCGACGGCGAACGCCGCGGCGCTGATTCCCGGCGCGAACTGGTCGACCTACTCCGCGAGCAACTACCACATCATCTTTGACCTCGCGGTTGGCGGCTGGCCCTGCGCCGACAACTCCCCTGGACCCAACTGCGCGCCGCCGGCTTCGTCGACGATGCTCGTTCAGTGGGTCCGCGTCTGGACCTGAACGCCGCTCATCAAGAGCCGCGCGGCGGCTTTGGGTAGACGAACCCTCGCGGCAGTGCCGCGCGGGGTACGCGCCGTCGCCAGGAGCCACTGCGGGAGCAACACCGATCGGCGGGCGGACGCCACAGCAGCGGCCCGCCGAAACGACGCCAGCGATCGCAAGAGCGCGCGACCTTCATCGCCGCGGCGTCACGCTCGACGACATCGCTCGTCGGCATCGCGTGTGCAAAACCCGCGCTAAGCCCCGACTCCTCGCCGTTGTTCCTTGCGTGCCGCCCACCCCGCGTTGGCCGTAGGCCGTGACGATCTCGCGCGACTGATCGGTTGAGCCGCCATTGACAGCGCTCACGCTCACCCCGCATCGGTCTGCTCCAGCCCACCTCGATCAGGGCACAAGAAGCGCGTCCAGTCGACGCAGGTGACGAGGGCGCCAAGGGGCGAGTGCGCGGCGACTGGAAGCAGGCGTCCAGCCGGGCAGCAACCGGCTGGACGCTAACGGTTCAATACCGCCCGCGGGAGCCGAGTTGCGGTCCCGGAGCTTCCGCCTCCGGGTCCTCGCACGATCGCAGTCGGCGGCTGTTCAGCCGCCGACTATCAGGACAGGCCCGCGGGTCAGCAAGCCGCCCTTGCGCTTGCGGCGGGGCGACCCAGGCGGCGTGCTGCGCGTCAGCGCGAGGCCGCTCACGAAGGTCTGCCGCCGCTTGGAAGCCGTCGCGACATTGATCGAGACATTGACAACAAGACGCTTCTTGCCGTGCAGGAGCTTCTCACCAGCCGCAGTCAGCGTGGTCTGGATCTTGGCGAGGCCCTTGGCCGCGAGGTGGAATCGGAAGCTTGCGACGAGCGTGCCCTTGCCGTGCCGGCCCGGGAGCGCGTAGAGCAACGAGCCTGTGCCGTGGCATGCGGTCGTGCAGGCGATCTCCATCGAAAGCGACCTCCCGCTCAGCAGGCCGTAGGCCGGGAACACGACGGGCACCGTGCTGACGAAACCGCAGCTCCCGAAGCACTGCCGGCTCGCACCACCGCTGCCGCGCGGCCCCGCCGGGCTTCCGGGTGCCCCGCCTGCGCCACCGCTGCCGGGGGTTCCTGTCGTGAGCGTCGTATCGAGGGCGAGCTGAGCGACCGAGCCGCCGTCGGCCTTGAAGACCGCGTAGCTCGGTCCGCCTGCACCGGCGCCGCCGGCGCCGCCGAGGCCGCCATTACCGCCGGCGCCGCCATTGCCGCCCGCGCCCTCGTTGGGAACGCCGTTGGTCGCGCCGTTGCCGCCGTTGGCGCCCGCGCCGCCGTTGCCGCCGGAGGCGCCGTTGCCGCCGGCCCCGCCGTTTGCGGCGGCGATCGTGCTGCCGTTCTGAACGGAGATCGTCGAGTTGCCGTTGAGGTAGAGCCCGAAGGAGCCGCCGCCACCGACGCCGCCGCCACCGCCGACGCCGCCCATGCCGCCGCCGCCGCCACCACCGCCGCCGTTGCCGGAGCCGTAGACGACAGCCGCGCCAGCGAGTGCCACGTTGCCGAAGCCGCCGCCACCGCCGCCGCCGCCACCACCACCGCCGCCGGGCGTGCCGCTGGAGCCGGCAGCGCCGTCACCGGTCACCCAGGTGTCGCCCGCGGTGAGCGGGTTTGCGCCCGGAGCGCCGTTCGTGCCGGCGATGCCGTTGGCCCCGGTCTTCCCGTTGGCGCCGGGGTTGCCGTCGCCGTTGGGGTTGTAGAAGCCGTTCGCGCCGCCATCGCCCTGGCCGGCCACCGGCGTTGCGCCGAAGGACGTCGAGCCGAGTCCACCGTAGTAGAGGCCAATCAGCTCCGGCTTCTTGGTCTTTGAGTTGAACGACTCGGGTCCGCAGGCCTTCGTCGCACCGGTTCCGGTGCAACCCTGGAGCGTGCTCGAGCCGCCGGTGTTGCCGTAGCCACCGAAGCCGCCGTCTCCGGCCGAGGGGCCGGGGGATGGCGTGGGAAGCGCAAGCACTCGCGCGTGAAGCGCCGGGTTGCGCTTGTAAACCGGGCTGTAGCCGTAGTAGTAGGGGTTTCCGTTCGCTCCCGTGCCGGCGGCGCCGCCCGCGCCGTCGACTGTCGCGCAGGTCGATCCGCCGGACGCCAGGCACTTCGAGACGACCTGCGCCGGAGTCTCGCCCGCTCCGCCGTTACCGCCCGGGTTGCCAGGCGAACCGGCTGAGCCCTTGGTGCCGCTGGCGCCGCTGGCGCCGTTGCCGGCCACGACGCTGACCCCGGCGAGGGTCAGCGAGGAGCCGCCGATCGCGCGTACGCCGTAGGCCGATGTCGAGCCGCTGCCGCCGGACTGGCCGATGAGGTCGAGGTCCTGGAGCAGCACGCCCGTTGCGCCATTGGCGAGCACGGCCTGCGGTACGCCGGAGATCGTCGTCGGCTTGACGGGGTTGAGCGTCGGAATCCAACTGGTCGGGTCGAACCCGCCATAGATCTGAATGCTGTTATCGGCCGCGGTCAGCGTCAGGCCGCCGCTGTAGTCGCCCTGCGCGAGCCGGATCTGCTTCTTCGCCCCGCCTGAGGCTTCGACCATGTCGATCGCGCGCTGCGCGGTCAGGACGGGAAGCGCCTGCGTGCCGGGATTAGCATCGTTGCCGCTCGGGGACACGAACACGGCGAGAGCCGGCGCTCCGCTGACCGGCAATGCGAACGTCGCGCTGACAACCGTGTTGGCGCTGACGTTTGCCAGCGTGCAGACCACGGGGCTGCCGCTGCAGGTGGCGCCTGACAGGCTCGCGAGCGCAAAACCGGCGTTCGGGCTGATCGTCAGGGTTACGGTGTCGCCGATCGCGACCACGCAGCTCGTCGCGTTTTGGCAGCCGGCGGCGGGATTCGCGTCACTGAGCGTGACAGTGCCCTCCGGCCCGGTGTTGGCCGTCACGTTGATCGTCGGGGTGACGAAGAACGACGCTGCGTCCGTCTCGGCCGTCGCGGCGGTGAAGGTGCACGGATTCTGCTTGCTCGATGCGCACGAGCCGCCGGTCCATGCCGACCACTGGTTGCCGGCGTCCGGGGTTGCCGTGACGGTGATCTTGTCGCCGACGTCGGCGAGACAGCTCGTCACGTCAGTGCAGGACGCGTCGCCGGTGTTGGCGTCGGTGACCGTCACATTGCCGTTGCCGGCGGCGCTCGTCCCGATCGTGACCGTCTGGGCGAAGTCGGCGGTGTCGGTTTCGGCGGTGGCCGCAGCCTTGAACGTGCAGGGGTTGGCAAGCGCCTGGCAGCTGCCTCCCGAGGCCCAGCCGCTGAAGCGGTTGCCGCTCGCGGCGGTGGGCGTGATCGTGATCGCGTCGCCGACATCTGCGAGGCATGTCGCGACCGCGTGGCAGGACGCATCGGCCGTATTGGCGTCGCTGATCGTGACGGTTCCGTTGCCGCTCGCGGCGGCTGTGATCGTGACGGTCTGAGCGAAGTTTGCGGTGTCGGTCTCGGCTGCGGCGAGCGAGTTGATGACGCAGCTCGTGGCGGTTCCCGAGCAGGTTCCGCCAGACCAGCCGGTGAAGCGGTTGCCCGAGGACGCAGTGGCGTTGATCGTGATCTTGTCGCCGACGTTGGCCAGGCAGCTCGTCACGTTGGTGCAGCCGGCGAGCGAGTCGGAGTCGGTGATCGTGGCG
>DATGHN010000133.1:0-14096 GCA_035308005.1 Solirubrobacteraceae bacterium | reverse complement strand
GCGGCCTCCGCGCCGCTGCGACCCACCTCGAGAACGCGATCAAGCTCGCCGGAGTGGCGCCGCCGACCGAGGTGCTCCTCCTCTACGGGCGCGTCCTCGTCGCCCAGGCTCAGATCGCCCCGCTTCGCTCGCTCTGCTCGGAGATTCTCTCGCGCGAGCTCGAGCCGCCCACGCGAGCCCAGGCGCTGTGCCTGCTGGCGCGCGTCGAGAGCCTCGCCAGTCGCCCCGCCCAGGCCCAGCAGCTGTTCATGCAGGCCGCCGCCGTCGCGACCAACCCTCAGGATCGAGTTGAGGTTCTGTGTGACGCCCTCCTGACGTGCCTCGCGAGCGCCCCAGCGCGCTGGGCGCTCGACACCGCCGCCCGGGCGCTCGAACTCGCCGTCGAGGGCACGCCGCAGCAGCGCGTGCTGCGCTTCGTCTGCGCCTACGCGGCGCTGATCTGCCGCTGCGAAGCCGATGACGCCGCCGCGGCGTCCGAGGAGGTCCGTCGCGACGGGGCCCGCTCGCTCTGGTCGGCGCAGGGCTGGAACCTCACCGTCGCCGTACACGCGCTCAACATCTGCAAGGTGCTCGAGGATTTCGACGGCGCCGCCGTCGTCTTCGAGCGTGAGTACGACGAGGCCATTCGCGCCGGCGCTCCGGTCCTGATGGCGGGCCTCGCAGTTGCCTACGCCGACGTTCTCTTGCGCCAGGGCCGCCTTGAAGCGGCGCTCGAGCTGGTCGAGCGGACCTCGGCGGTCAGCGATCGCCGCGTCCAGCCGTGGTCGGATCTTGCTGCGGCGGTGCTGCTCAGCGAGCTCGGTCTCGACGAGCGTGCCGCCACCCACCTCGAGGCGCTGCGGCGCTTCCAGGAGCAGATTCCACCGGGCCAGTTCGCGGTCGTCGGGTTGTGGCTGCACCTGCTCGACGCGCGCGCCGCGCTGGCCGCCGGTCGCCACGGCGAGGCCTCGGACACGATGCTTCGCGCGGCCGAGATCGCCGCGCTCGGCGGCCGCGTGGAGCCGAGTCTGGTGCCCTGGGCGGGCGTCGCGCTCGCCGCCCATCTCGGCGCTGGTCGCACCCACGAAGCCAAGACGCTGCTCGTCGACCTCGACGAGCGCTCAGCGACCTTGCCGAGTCGCTGGCCGGCCGCCATCGCGGCGCTCGGGCGGGCCGGCGTGGCCGCGATCGAGGGCGATCGCGACGCCGCCGACGGGCTCTACGCGGCGGCGCTTTCGGACTTCGAGGCCCTCGGCCACCCGCTCGAGCACGCGCAGGCGCTGATCAGCTTCGGTACCCATCTGCGGCGCACGGGCCGCCCGCGCGACGCGCGCGAGCCGCTTGCCGCGGCGCTCGGCATCTGCGAGGAGTCAAGCGCCCGGCGCCTGGCGCGGATCGCCCGCGCCGAGCTCGCCGCAAGCGGCGGACGAAGGCGCCGGCGCGGCGACGACGGATCGGCGCTGACGGCACAGGAGCGCCGCGTCGCGGCACTCGCCGCCGAGGGGCTCGCCAACGGCGAGATCGCCGCCGCGATGCACCTCTCGCCGAAGACCGTTTCCGGCCATCTGCAGCGCGTCTACGCCAAGCTCGGCATGCATTCGCGCCGCGAGCTGATCCGCCGCGCCGAGGAGTTCTCGCATGAGGCATGACGCTGCCCGCATGGCGCCCGGTGGGCTAATCTCAGGGTGTTTGCCCGATGCTAAGGGCGGCGCTGGCGTGGTACACCTGCACACCGGGGGAACCCTGCCCCCGCCGCCGCGCAGCGTAAGGTCGGGAACAGGGAAAATCGAAGACGCAGCAGGAACGGCCGCGAGGCCGACGGGAGAGACTGTGGTGGCAGGAACGCTTCTTGTGGGGCCGGAGGACGGGTACGCGACCGGCTCGCGTGACGTCACTGCGCACGCCCTGATGCCGCTCGCAAACGGCGTCGCCCAGCTCGTCCTGATCGGCGGTCAGCGGCTCGTCCGGGCGATGATCGCCGACCTCATCGACGCCCAGCCGGGCATGCGCGTGGAGTGCGGCTTCGGCTCCGTCGACGAGCTCGACGAATACTGCCGCTCCGCCCCGCTGCGCTGCGACGTGCTCGTGCTCGACGTCGATGACTGCCGCGGAGAGTGCGCCGAGGTGATCGACCGTCTGCTCGACATCGGCCTGCATTCCAAGCTCGTGCTGCTGGCCGCCGAGGCGACCGACGAGATCGTGCTGTGCGCCAACACGCGCCGCGTCGACGGCGTCGTGCTCAAGGAGTCTTCCGTCGCCGAGCTGTATTCGGCGCTTTCCCATATCCGCACCGGCCACGCCGTGATGCCTGCGCGCTGGCGTGCGGTGCCCGACGCGGTCGCGCTCACGCCGCGTCACGTGGACGTGCTCGAGCTCGTAGCCCAGGGCTACAGCAACGAGGAGATCGCCGAGCGCCTCGGGCTGCGTCCCAACACCGTCAAATTCCACATCAGCGAGATCTTCCGCCGGCTCGGCGTCCGCAATCGCATCGAGGCGATCGCGACCATTGACCGCGACGGAGCGCTCGTAAACTGAGCGAGGGGGCGACAGTGATGGCTGAACGCCCGCTCGGCGGCCCTGGTCCTCAGGAGACCGGCGCGGCTGTCGAGCCGATCGCGGTCGCGCTGCTCGGCGGCACGCGCGGCCTGTGGACCGAGGCCGTCGCCTGGATGCTGACGAGCGACGGCTACGAGCTCGTCGCCGCCTTCGACACGATCGAGGATCTGATCTCCGAGCTCGCCGCGGTGCGCGCTGAGCTGCTGCTGATCGACCTCGACGATCGGCCCGTCGACTGGATCGCGCTGGCGCGAGTGCGCAAGCAGCGCTCGGATCTCAAACTGGTCCTGATCACCGCCGCATTGACAGCCGGCGCTGCCGAGGCGATCAGGGCCGACCACCTCGACGGCGTGATCGACAAGACAGACTCCGCCGAGCAGGCGCGCGCGACGCTGCTGCACGTCCACGAAGGCCGGCGCGTCTTTCCCGCCGGCTGGCAGGACGCCGTGCGACCGCAGCGCCAGGGAGCAGACGGCTTGAGCGCGCGCGAGTTCGCGATCCTCGAGCTCGTTGCGTCGGGTCTCAGAAATACGGAAATTGCGAAGGAACTGATGATCTCCCACAACACCGTCAAGTTTCACCTGAGGGCGGTGTACGCGCAGCTCGGCGTCCGCAATCGCGTCGAGGCGGCGCAGGCTTACGCCCGGATGCGGCGCGGCGGTAGGTGAAAGTTCCGCAAAGTCGGTTCGTCCGGGTAGATACCTACCCATTCAGGCTAGGGAATTTTACCGCTTAGTAATAAGGCGCTTACTGTCGACCGTGTAATGGCGGGCGCGCACGGAGCGCTGCAATGCGCTCCAACCTTCCGGTGGCAACCTACCCGTTCGGGGGAGCAAAGACTATCCGCCGTGGCGATTGTCGTTGTCCGCGCAGGTGCCTACTCTGCCGTGATACAGGGCCGCGCTCCGCTCGTAGTACGCGGTGGGATCGATCGCAGCACCCATTTCGGTGCGGCCTCAGCACAAAACAAGCACGGAGGAAGTTTGTGAGACCACCGAAATTGGCAATGAAGGCGGCGCTTGGAAGCCTTGTCGCCGCCGCCATCCTGGGCATGGGGGCCGTAAGCGCTTCGGCTGCCCCGAACCCCGGGTATGGAACCGGAGGGTCAACCGTCGTTTACGGCGGCGGCCCGACGATCTACAACAACGACCCAAGCTACCCGTCGGAGCTGTTCGCCGACGGGCCGCAGACGGCCAACGTCCCCACGCTCGCGTGGGTGGGCGAGGAGGTTCGCCTCGTCGCCTGCGATCGGAACATCAGGACGCTGCCGTTCGAGGGCGATTTCCAGACGGCTGAGTTCAATGTCGAGGAATGGACCGGCGATCAGGCTTTTGCCGCGACGCCGACCTTTGACGGTAGCGAGGCGAGCAACACGTTCGTCAGCAATACGGGCGGAGCGTCGTTCTTCTTCCCGTCCGGCTTCTCGGCCACGTCTGACCCCTACAAGGGCTGCGTGTCGGCGAACATCAAGTCGCTGCATGCCGGCCTGTCGATCGTCAAGCTCGACGTGAACCAGCAGTCAGTCGGGGGCCCGAGTGACGGCAACAACGGCGGGAACGGCGGCGGAAGCCTCGACCCGACGGTTGTCTACTCGCAGCAGTTCGTCGTCATCTGGATGACGCCGAGCTCGCCGACGATCAGCGAAGCATCGGTCACCAGCCTCGGTCACCCGGGTACGCCCGGAACCGATGCACCGCCGACGCTCTTCGATCAGCTCACCGGGTTGGGCACGACCAACGCCACGGGCACCTGCCCGGCGACGGTTCCGCCGAGCCCGGTCCCAAGCGCGCTCAACAACTGCTCCGGGTTCCTTGGGGATCCGAGCGGCAATGGCGTGTTCAGCCCCGACCAGTGGGGCGCAGTCGGTGGCACGGGCGGCAGCAACGACGCCGCGAACTACACGCCGTCCACCAACAACGGGCTGGTTGACATCCGAGTGACGGGCTCGTTCCCGATCGAGGATGCGCCGCCGTCGACCACGAACGCGCAGTTCTTCGGCCAGCCGTCCTTCACGCTGCCGAACGATTGGGCGAAGCTCGCCGGGATCCTGGCGACGTCGTCGATTCAGAACACCGGTATCGAGCCCGATCTGTGGGACATCCACGGCGGCCCGACCAACACGCCGCTGATGCATGTCGCTGGTCTCAGCGACATCTGCAGCAGCGCCAACGTGTTCACGAGCCTCACCGATTCAGTCGATAGCTGCGCCAACAACGGCAACGGTATCGGCAACAACCACGCGTTCTCGCGTGTGTTCGGTGACGTGACCAACGGCCCCGGTGGGACCGTCGGTCCGTACGACACGCAGGCTCCGAATGAGACGCTGCTGAGCGACGGCAAGCTGAATTCGGATGACGCGCCGATGCCGGCCCTGCCGGTGACGGTGTCGCTCACCAATCCGGATGCGCTCGGCGGTCTCTACGGAGTCGCCAAGTGGCTGATCTACAGCCACGATTTCAACGGTTCGCCCAGCCCCACGGCTGCGCAGACCGCGACCAACCCCGTCGCGCTGACCAACAGCGCCGACGGCGCTGCCGCTGGAACGGGCAACCTGTACAACCCGTTCTACAGCGAGTACATCCCGTCAACGACGCGACCGATCAACGAAGGCTCCGGCGTGACCGGCGTCTACGGTGAGCACTTCGATTACGTCCCCGACGGTTCGAGCGGCAACGACTTCCCCGGTTTCGCCAACGGGGACACCGACCCGTACACGTTCTGGACGGCCCTCGAGGCCGGCACCACGGACGGGCCGGCGGTGAGCAACGGATGCATGGAGGACGATCCGTCGCTCGGGCAGAGTGAGGAGTTCAGGCACCAGGCCCCGTCGCAGGCGTATGTCGATGGCATCAACTACTACGCCACGCCGGACTATCCGACGACGGTGCTCGTCTACACGGACGAGCGCGGTGAGGCCTACGTTGACTACAACCCGGGCACGGGCTTCTACTACACCCCGCCCACGAACCCCGACGTTGACGGCGCCTGCATGCCCACGGGCACGCTTGGCACCGCGACGATTCAGGCGCAGGCCAACTACCCCTACCAGACGGTGCCGTACAAGACACCGGCCGCGTCGAACACGATCACGAAGACAGTCGTATCGCAGTGGAGCAAGACGCTTACCGCGCTCCCGAAGGACAACAATTCGGGCAACAACGTCAGCGTCGTCGTGGCTCATGCACAGAACATCAACGGCCAGGCGTTCAGCGGAGAGGAAGTCTGCCTGCAGGCTCCGCCCGCTGAGTTCGTCCAGTGGATCGGGCCAGAGGCGGTCGACACCGCCGGCGGCTTCGATCTGTCGGGTAGCGAGAAGTCACACGACAACCCGAGCACGTTGACGAACTCTTCCTGCGGGTACACCGGCACGGCGGGTAACGTCGCGTTCGATGTCTCTGGCAGCCAGAGTCCGACCAATGTTGACGTGCAGGCCGAGTTCATGACTGAGCATGTCCTCGAGGATCTGATTATCCCCTCGCTTGGGCAGACAACGACAGTCACGACGGCCACAGTGATACCGGCGCAGAATGTCAACCTGCAGAGCGGCGGCAATGGTGGCCTCGCGGTCACCACGATCACCCAGCACGCTGGTGGTATCAACGCGTGCGCGGTGAAGTCGTTGCACGTCTACAGCAGGCGGCATTTCGCCAAGTTCACGGTGACCTGCACCGGGACGAAGGTCGACAGCGTCGTCCTGCGCTCATTCCGCCACAACGGCGCAATGGTGCGTGCGACGAAGCTGACCGTCAGGGTCGGAAAGACCGTGACGATTCGCCTCGGCAAGAAGGTCGCGCACCTCACGGTCTCCGTTTGATCGAAGATCGCGCCTAGCGCACCATGAACCAACGCTGGGGGCCCGCGAGAGCGGGCCCCCAGTGCATTTAAGGGCAGGGCCGCCCGTCTGCCTCAGTGCCAGGCGACGGTGCGCCAGTTGTCCGTCGCCGACTCCGGTGCGAGCCACGGCGGAAGCTTCAGCTCGAGGCGCTCGGAAAGGACCTGGGCGTAGGGCTCATAGAGCTTGCGAAAGCGTCCCAGCCGCTCGCTGATCACCTCGGGCGTGCCGCCGAGCTCGACGCCGCTGTGGCGAAGCTCCTCGAGCAGCGCCTCGAAGTCCGCGGGCGGCAGGCGCTCGGCCGGCTCGGCTGTGGGATGGACGCGGAAGGTGTAGGCGAGGTCGGCGATCGCGTGGCGGCTGATCGCGAAGGTGAAGCGCGCCTCCTCGACGCTTCCCTGTGGCGCCGCCGCCACGGCGAGCGCGCTCGCGTCGAGGATCGTGCACAGCGCTGCGAGCCAGTTCTGGTTGACGTGCTGGGAGCGGAAGTAGGCGAGCGTCGGATAGGAGAGGTGGGTCTCCATCAGCTCGGCCGACCACTCCTCCCAGCCGCGCAGGTAGTCGTTGACCCCCGCCCAGCCCGCACGCGTCGCGGCGCGCACGACGAGCCGACCCGCCGAGGGTGGCGAACCCGCGCGGGCGTCAAGCTGGGAGACCGTCGTCTCGCGGCGCGAGAAGGCCTGGTAGAGGGAGGGCAGGTAGCTGATCACGATCGTCAGCACCGCGAGGCCCGTCGCTGCCTCGAGCACCTGTAGCGCCCGGGCCAGCGCCGTATGCGAGGAAAGACCGCCGGGGCTCGAGGCGACGAGCGTCGCGGCGCTGTAATAGATGTCGCGGCCGAACTCGACGCCCCGGCCGCCGGCAGCGAGATGGGACCCGTCGGCCCACTGCATGCAGGCATAGCCGAACATCAGCAGCGCGACCCACAGCGCGAGGTCGAGGAGCAGGCCGAACGGACCGTACATGCCAAGCAGCGTGTCGCCGGTGTGCTCGGGCAAGGCGCGGGCGACCGCGCGCCAGGGCCGGAAGAGGTAGATCGCCACGCGACGCGCCAGCAGCGGGTCGCGCTTGACGCGCCGCGGCAAAAGGAACGCGAGAAAGATCTCGAGCAGCATCAGCGCGACGATCACGCCACCGGCGACGCCGACAAGGATGCGCATCGCCCGGACCTTAGGCGCCGATCCGGCAGAACCGGCTCAGACGACGGCGAGCTCGGAGCTCGCGACCCAGCGCGCGAGAAGCTCCGCGAGCACCTGGGCGCGGACCGGCTTTGAGACGTAGTCGTCCATCCCGGCGATCAGGCAGCGCTCGCGGTCGCCGTTCATCGCGTGGGCCGTCATCGCGATGATCGGGGTGTGCCGATCGCTTCCCTCGCGGCGGCGGATCTCGCGCGTGGCCTCGTAGCCGTCGAGCTCCGGCATCTGGCAGTCCATCAGGATCGCGTCGTAGTGGCGCGCCGAGAGGGCGTCGAGCGCCTCCTGGCCGTTGGTGACGGCGTGCACGTGGTAGCCGCAGCGCTCGACGACGCGCGTGGCGACCACGCGGTTGACGGGGCTGTCCTCGACGACGAGCACGGCGGGCGCGCCGGCGGGGAGCGGGCGCGACTGCATCAGCGCGTCGCGCCCGCGTGGGTGGTGCGCCGGCGCCTGCTCGGCGCCGAGCGGTAGCTCGAGCTCGAAGTGGAAGGTGCTGCCGGCGCCCGGCTCGGTCTCGACGCCGATCGTTCCACCCATTCGCTCGACGAGCTTGCGGGCGATCGCGAGGCCGAGCCCGTTGCCGCCGTAGGCGCGCGTCAGCGAGACGTCGGCCTGCATGAACGGCTCGAACATCCGCTCGACCTGGTCGGGCTCGATCCCGATCCCGGTGTCTGCGACCTCGAAACGGACGCGGTCGCCGGCGCCGGTGCGCGCGACCAGCACGTGAACGGAGCCCTGCTCGGTGAACTTGACGGCGTTGAAGACGAGGTTGAGGACGACCTGGCGCATTCGCGCGCCGTCGCCGTGAACGCGGCGCGGGACGTCGGCGGTCACGTGGAGCGCGAACTCGAGGCCCTTCGAGCCGGCCTCGAGTCGCGCGGGAACGACGGCCTGCTCGACCGTCTCGCGCAGATCGAAGTCGGCGAGCGTCAGCTCGACTCGTCCGGTCTCGATTCGCGCGATGTCGAGGATGTCGTCGATGATCGAGAGCATGTGCTCGCCGGAGCGCGAAACCTGCTCGGCGTAGCCGCGCTGCTCCTCATCGAGCCGCGTCGAGAGCAGCAGCTCGTTCATGCCCATCACGCCGTTCATCGGCGTGCGGATCTCGTGGCTCATGTTGGCGAGAAACGCCGACTTCATGTTCGATGCCTCGACGGCTTCGTCGCGCGCCTCGCGGTAGGCATCGGAGAGCTCGACCAGGTAGCGCAGGCGCTCGTGGCGCTCGCGCGCGAAGAGCGCCACAAGTCCGATCGCCGGAAGCGGGGCGAGCGCGATCACCGCTGAGTGATGGATCAGCTCGGCGACGGGCAGCGCGACCGCCGACAGCGCCGCGTCGACCAGGTAGACCCACGACTCGCGAAGCTGCTCGGAGAGCTTGACGCCGCGAGCAAGCGCGAAGCGAGCGCCGGAGACCGCGAAGTCGACGGCGAACTGGGCAAGCAGCGCGGCGATCAGCAGGCTCGGGCCGGCGTCGATCGGCGCCGTGCGAGCGAGCGCGAAGACGGCTACCGGCCCAAGCGAATACGAGGCGTTCGCGACCGAGTGGATCAGACGCGAGGGCGGAAGATCGCCCTTGATGACGTCCGGCACGCGGACGAGCGCTCCGCAGAGGGCGACGGCGATCGGCACGGTCGCGATGGGGAGCGCGAAGAGCAGCGGGACGAAGGCAAGCTGCGATGGCACGGTGAAGCCGAACGGAGTGTCGATGCGGATCCGCGTCGACACCAACAGCACCGCGAGGCAAGCAACCGCCGGCGCGACTGAGAAGGAGTGCGGCGGAGCGCGCAGCCAGAGCAGCACGACGGCCAGCACGAACGCGGCGTTGGCGGCCGTCTCGACGAGGCGCTCGCGGGCACCAACGGAGGCGCTTGGACTCTGGAGCGTCTCGGCGAGCAGGGCCTGATCTTCACCGGCGGTCGGCGTCCCTAGCATCACCAGGCTTTATCGGCTCTGCGGGGTGTGGCGCTTGAGTCGCGGCGGGACGATTTCGCGGTCGCGTGCGGCGCGCCGACGGCGCCGCACGCGGTCCGCAGCGAATGTCAGGCGCCCATGCAGCGCGGATCGATGTAGACGTCGTCGATCTGCGAATTGCCGGTCACGGCCGTGAAGCGCAGCGACACCTGCGCGGTGCCGCCGTTGAGGAGTCCGGCGGCGATCGAGCCGGTCAGCATCGGGAGCAGGTTCGGCGCCCACTTGCTGTTCAGCGCCACGACCCCGACGGGGATCGTCGCCTGGCCGACAAGCGGCACGCGGTAGACGACCGATACGGCGACGACCGAGAGGAGCGAGTTGTTCTTGGCAAAGAAGCGGAACGTCGGGTAGGCGGCGTCGACGCAGGTGAACGGCGTCGACACGCTCGAGCCCGCGGGGAGGTCGAGCGAGATGCTCCCGAGCTTGCCCGTCGAGGCGAAGGGCTCGCTTCCGGCGACGGTGTGCGCCCCGCCGGTCAGAGTCCAGCCCGACAGGCTGCTCTCGAAGTCACCGCCCGGTACGAGCCGGTAGAGGCTCGTGTCGCCCCAGGGCAGAAACGGCTGCGCCAGCTTGGCCCCGTCGCAGGGTGAGGTGGTGATCAGCGCAGCCTGCGCGGAGGCCGCGGGGATGGCTGCAAGCGCGAGGCCGGCAACCACGCCGGCGAGTCCGAGCCCTCTCTTCGATAGATGCTTCACGTGAATTCCCTTTCACAATGTCGGCGGCAAGAGTTCGTGAGCGGCGCTGTCTAGTCGCCGTCGAGGAGGGTCTCGGCCGTCTAGAACGCTGCCTTAAGGGGATGGTGCGACGTTCGACGCCTGGCCGGGGACATCCGTCCAAACGGACGTCCAAACGGCGTGGACGTTCGTATTAGCGGCGCCGCTACGCGGCGCGGTTGGCCCAGCTGACGGCGCCGCGCGAGAGATCCGGCAGGCACATCGGATGCCAGACACGCGGCACGACGCCCTCCGCGTCGATCCGGCGTTCGCGCCAGCAGCACTCGGCGGCGTGGATCGCACCGCCGCAGCTCGCGCAGTGCACGATCGGCGGTGCGAGTTCAGGCGGCGCGGACAAGGAGGACGACATCGAGGATTCCCAGGCAGACACAGGCGGCGCCGAGGCAGAACACCCACCGCACGAGGATGCGGCGCTCCAGGCTTCGCATTTGCCGCTTATTGCCCGCTTAGGGGGCAGTTCAAACGGCGTGAGAGGAGTCGTGCGAGCGGCTCAGCTGGTCTCGGGAGGCGGCAGGCCGAGCGAATGGCGGATCGTCCGCACGTCGCGCTCGACCGGTCCGTTGGCCGCATCGAGAGCCGGCTCGTAGGAGTGGAGGTAGGCGAGCGTCGCGGCGACCGAAGCCGCGAACGTCAGCCGCGCTCGCAGCTGGTTGACCCGGTAGAGGTCGTGCGCGACGGCCTCGATCGCCGGCGGAAACGCAAGCGCCAGCAGGCGGCGGTCGAACAGCCGCTCGGTGGTGGCGGCGTCGCGCAGGTCCGCGTGCGCGCGCGCGAGGTTGTGGTTATCCGCACCCTCCAGGGAGTCGAAGTCGTGCTCGAGGTGGCGATTGCCGGCTTCGGCGATCGCGAGGTAGCGCGCGGCGAGCGACTGGCCCGAGGCGGCGGCCGCGCCTGGCAGCGCCGAGGCCGCGAGCAGGGCGGCGATCGCGGCGATTTTGGCGATGGTCGTGCGAGTCATGCCCACAGTGTGCGGTTTCTTGGGTTGGGGCCAGTGCGTCGCGGGCCGGCGTTGGCCGCTCCCCCTAAATCAGTAACCGCCGCCGGAGCCCTGACCAAACTTCTTCGTGAAGGTGCCGGCGAGCACGGCGCGGCGGCCGGCACAGGCTGCGCTCTTGTCGCTGACGAGCTTGAACTTGAGGGTGCGGCCGCTGAGCGTGTAGCTGTAGACGCCCTTGCCGGGGCAGGCCAGCTTGCCGCTCTTGTCCGTGAAGGTCACCTTGCCGCCGCTGGTCGTGTAGGCGCCAACGGCGACCTTGGAGCCTTTGTAGGTGACGGTGTAGCTGGGGGAGCTGAACGTGAGGCTCCAGGCACCGGCGACCTTGCCGCTGGCGATCGTCGTGTTGAAGGTGCCGCTGAGCGGCGAACCGGCGAGCGCGGCGGCGCACAGCGCGAGGGCGCCGAGGGCGGTGATGGTGGCTACAAGGCGCTTCATCTGTGGCTGAACCTCCGTAGTTTTGGGACTGCGCGGCCTGGGACTCGAACCCAGCCCGCCGGATTAAAAGTCCGGTGCTCTACCCGATGAGCTAGCCGCGCCCGAGCAGTTTAGGAGCGCCGCGTTGGGTACGGTCGCAACGGGATGGCCGAGCGCGGCGAGTGCGAGTCGGATCGACATGCCGTGTGTAACAACAAGCGCCGGGAGCTCTTGTTTCGCGATGTCGTCGAGGGCGGCGAGGACGCGCTCGGTCTGGTGGCGAAAGGATTCCCCGCCCGGGAACGCAAAGTCCGGATCGGCGGCGACGAACGCCGCGTAGCCGGCCGGGTCCTCGTCCTCGAACTCGCGCAGTGGGCGGTCGGTCCAGGCGCCGCAGTCGGTCTCGACAAGGCGGGCGTCGGGTCGGGGCGCGAGGCCGAGCCGCGCGCCGACGATCTCGGCCGTCTGCTCGGCGCGGAGGAGCGTGCTCGTCCACAGCGTCGCGATCCCGAGCGGGATTGCGAGCTCGGCGAGCTCCTCTGCCTGAGCCCTGCCCGTGGCGTTCAGCGGGACCGGCAGGCGACCCTGGAAGCGCCGCGTCGCGTTGTAGTCGGTCTCGCCATGGCGCGCGAGGAGGACTCGCTGAAGCCGCGTAGACTCTGGCGACCGCGCCCCCATGGTGTAGCGGTCAGCACGCGGGCCTTTCACGCCCGTAGCGGGGGTTCGATTCCCCCTGGGGGTATCGCCACCGACAGCAACGCTCGCGTAAAGTCGTCTGTCTCGGCGGCCGCCAGCTCCTCGAGCGTGAACCACTCGACGGCGGCCGTCTCATCGCCGTCCGCACGCGGCTCTCCGCCGATCACCGCGGCGTCGAAGATCGTCGAGACGTAGGCCATCTGATCGCCGTTTGGGTAGGTGAGGCGAAACTCCGGCCCGCCGGCGACCGCGATCACGCCGCGCAGCTCGACCTCGACGCCGGCCTCCTCGAGCGCCTCGCGGCGCGCCCCATCGTGCGGGCTCTCGTCGGGCTCGAGCATCCCGCCGATCGTCTGCCAGAGCCCCGTCTCGGCGTTGAGGACCATCAGCAGGCGCCCGGCGTCGTCGCGCGCGAGCACCGCCACCGACGGAGCGAGCACGAGATCGTGCCCGATCTTGGCGCGAAGATCGGCCAGATACGGCGAGAGCGGCACTACACGAGCCTAGAGAAGCCGCCGTCGACCAGCAGCGCCGCGCCCGTGATGTAGCTCGCGCGTTCGGAGCACAGGAAGACGATCGCCGCGGCGAGCTCCTCGGGCGTACCGAGCCGGCCGACGGGGACCTCCTCGCGGCCGATCCGCTCGGCGCCCTCGCGGCCGAAGATCTCAAAGACGCGGTCGGTCGCGATGCGCCCGGGGAGCACGGTGTTGACGGTCACCCCGTCTTTTGCGACGTAGGTCGAGATCGTCTTGAAGGCGCCGAGGGCCGCCGCTCGCTCGGCGTTTGAGAGCATCAGCGGCGGCGCCGGCTCGCGCGTGGTGGCGGAGCCGACGTTGACGATCCGCCCGTAGCCGCGCTCGCGCATCCCCGGGAGGACCGCGTCGATCATCGCCAGCGGGGCGCGCAGCAGCGTGCGGTGGGCGAGATCCCATTGCTGGGGCGTGAAGGCGAGCGGATCGTTACCGGCCGGCGGGCCGCCGCCGTTGATGACGAGGATCTCGATCGGGCCGAGGGCGGCGGTTACAGCGTCGATGAGCGCCGGCGCCGCGTCGAGGTTCTCGTTGTCGTGCTCAAAGGCCGTCGCGCCGATCTCGACGGCGAGCTCGGCGAGCGGGCCCTGGCCGCGCGAGGCGACGGCGACGCGCGCGCCCTCGGCGGCGAGCTCGGTGGCCGTGGCTCGGCCGATCCCTTTGGATGCGCCGAGCACCAGCGCGACGCGGCCGGCGATCCCTAGATCCATCGTCTGATTGTCGCGGCTTTCGTGCTGTGACGGATCGGCGGCGCCGACGTAGGTTCCCTAGGAATCACCTTCGGCAAGGTAAGGAGGCACGGATGTTGCGATCGAAAGTGGCGTTGACGGCCGTCGTCGGCTGTCTCGTCGGCGTGCTGTGCGGCTCGGTCGCGGGCGCGCAGGCGACCACCACCGGCGCGACCGGCACGACAGGAGCGACCGGCGCGAGCGCCGCGACGATCACGGTCAACGGATCGAGCACGTTCTCGGTCGATTCGACTGCTTCGAGCAGCACGATCTCGGGCGACTATCTCGGCGCGCTTGAGGCGGCGCTGACCGACGCCCACACGAAGGCCGCGGCGCTCGCCTCCTCGGTCGGCGACACGCTCGGCGCGGTGGAGAACATCACCGAGCAGTCAAGCGACGGCGGGCTGTGCTCGGCACGCGTGTTCGCCAACGCGGTCGGCTCGACGCATGGAGCGCCGGCGCC
>DATGHN010000132.1:0-10394 GCA_035308005.1 Solirubrobacteraceae bacterium | reverse complement strand
TCCCAGCCGAGCCTGAACGCCAGCGGATAGACCTGCTCGAAGCACGCGCGACGGTAGAACTTCGTGGAGCCACGAACGTGGTTGGCGGGGCAGCGCTCGCGGACGATGCTGCCATCGGCGACTCGCAGGCCCTGGACGGCGCCGACGATTCCGAGGCCCGGGTCGGCCTCGAGCTGCCGTTCGAGCTCGGCGAACATGTCCGGCGAGAGGCACAGGTCGGCGTCGAGCTTGGCTACGACCTCCCAGTCGAGATCGAGTTGCTCGACTGCCCAGCTGAACGCCTCGAGCTCTGCGGCGGTCGCGAGCCGGTCGCGCTGGGGCGGTCGCCTCGGGCGGCTCAGCACCACCGTGTTGGAGTGGGCGGCCGCGTACTCCCGAGCCAGTCGCAGCGAGTCGTCGGCCGAGCCGTCGTCGACGAGCAGCAGCCGATCGGGCGCCCGCGTCTGCGCGACGATCGACTCGAGGAAGGCCGGCAGACAGCTCTCCTCGTCGAGAAAACAGGCAATCACACCCAAATGCACCGGCGGTACGTTACCTTCGGCGACGTGACGCACCGATGACCGAAGCCCTCGTTTCCCGTGCATGGATTCGCGCGACGCTCCTCGCCGGCGTGGCGATGCTGCTCGGCGTCCTCGCGGCGCGGCATCCGAGCTACGCGCTCGCGGTCGCCGCGGTCCTCGTCGTCACCCTGCTCGCATTCCTGGCCCCCGTCACACACATGACGATCCTGCTCGCGCTCACCGCGATCGTCCCGTACTCGGTGGCCGACGCCTACCACGTCGGCGGCGGCGGCACCGGCAACAGCGGCCTGCAGGTATCCGATCTGTTTCTGCTGACGGGCTTCCTCAGAGCGGCTCTGATCCTGCCGCGGCTGCGTTTGTCCCGACGACAGCTGACCACGGTCGCATTGGTCGCGATCGCCTGCGCGTTCACGCTCTTCCAAGCGTGGCAGGGCCTCCGCGCTCATCAGCCGCTTTCGGAGGTCGGAGCCGAGTTTCGCGCCCTCGGCGGCGGCTTCGCATTCGCCTTGATCGCGATGACCGCGCTGGCGGACCGCGGAGCCCAGCCGCGTGTCGCCAAGGCCCTCGGGGTGCTCGGGCTTGCCGTTGGGCTCTTCGGCATCGCGCAGTGGTTCGCCGGTACGAGCTTCAACGGAACCGACTTCGGCGTGCGAGCTGGCGTCAGCCTCACGAGCGGGGGGGTTGGCCAGCTTCAGGGCGGCCTGTTCGCATTCCCCGTCGCCGTCGTGCTTTGCACAGCCGTGCTCGCTTCCGGCACGCTGAAGGACGGGCGGGCACGCCTCTTCGTCGTCGGCGTACTGGTGCTCAACCTCGTTTCACTGCTGCTGACCTTCGAACGAACAGCGTGGGTAGCGACGATCGCCGCGATCCTCGTGGTCGGCATCCGTCTCCGGCCAGGCCGGCGAATTCGAATGGCGCTGATCCTCGCGGTCTGCTGCATCATCGGGGTCTCGACGCTGGCCGTGGTCTCGCCGAGCACCTTCCAAACCGCCGAGCAGCGCCTGCTGAGCATCGGGCAGTACAAGACCGACCCGTCGGTGCGCTACCGAAGCGTCGAGTCCGGCTTCGTACTCGCCAAGATCCGCGCCAAACCGCTGCTCGGCTGGGGGCTCGGCGACACGATCTACTGGGGACAGCCGTGGAACGACGTCCCACCGAGCGCCGAGTCATACACCCACGTCGGCTACCTCTGGCTTGCCTGGCACGAGGGGCTCCTCGGGGCCGCTGTGCTCATCCTGCTGTTGGCGCTATCGGCGGCGTGGCCCGGCCGAGCGCGCGGCGGGAGCATGGTCGACGCGGTGCGAAACGGCGCACAGGCGGCCCTCCTCGCCCTGCTGATCATGAACGTCACCTTCCCTGTCTTCCACCAGGGCTCCCAGGCCGACTACACGATGGGCTTCCTCATCGCATACTGCGCGCTGCCGGTCATCGCACGACAGGTCAGATCGCCCGCGCGCGACGCCGGGCGTGCCGAAGCAGCGGTCGCCACCGCCGCCTAGCTCAGATCGGCGAAGGCGACAACCGCCTCGCTCACGCGCCGCTGCCGCGGGTCGCGAGCAGGACGCCGCGGCCCTCCTCGAGGAGCTGGGGCGCAGCGAGTCGCAGCACGGCGGCGAGGGCGAGCGCGCCGACCGCGGCACCGGCGAGGCCGGAAGCGATCACGCCCGCGCCCGCTGCATAGAGCCCGACCGCGACCGCCGCCGTGACGATCGACTGGACCGCGACGCAGCCGGCGACGCCGCCAAGCGCGTTCGAGAGCGCTCGCATCGACAGCCCGATGCCACGGCCGCCGCGCCAGCCGTAGGCGAGCGCGAGACCGACGAACGCCACAACGTGGGCGGCGGCAGCGCCGCGGATCCCGGCAAGCTCGACGCCGACGACGATGGCGGCGATCGTCCCAAACGCCCACACGATGTCGATGCGCGAACGAATCGTCGCGCTGCGCACACCAGCGCCGGCCAACGACTCGCCGAGCGTGTTGACGATCCCCTGGCCGATTCCGACCACGACCAAGATCTCGAACGGCACCACCATTCCCTTCCATCTATGCCCGAGGACGGCCGGGATCAGACCCGGCGCAAGGGCGATCGCCACAGGTAGGAGCGGCAGCAGGAGCAGCGCCATCATCCGCACCGCTTTGATCGTCTGACGCCGCACGGCATCCGCGTCCGCTGCCGCCGCGATCGCCGGGAGCAGCACCTGCCCCACGCTCCACGACACGAGCGTGAGCGGCGCAAAGGCCAGCGAGAAACCGAGCGAGTAGAGACCGAGCTGGGTTGGGTTGGTGAACGCGCCGACCGTGAGGTTGTCGAAGCTCCAGGCAACCGTCGTGGCGGCCGCGATCAGCAGAAAGGCCGTCGAGCCGGCCGGCCTGGGCGCTCGCGCCGCACCCGGAGCGGGGGGAGGAAGCAGGTCTCGCGCGGCGGCCACGGCGAGCACCGTGAGCACCAGCTGGTTGACGACAAGACGGACGGCCAGCGACCACACACCCGCGCCGAGCAGAGCCGCAACCACGGCCGCCACCGAGGCGATCGCCGCTGCGGCGATCGTGATCTTGGAGACCGATTTGAACCGCAGGTGCTTTGTCAGCAGCGCGTTCGGCACGATCGATATGGCCGCAAGTCCTACGGTTGCGGCGATCACTCGCAGCACCCCGACGTCGGCGCCGCCGGTGAACGCATCGGCGATCGGCCCGGCGAGGGCAATGAAGGCGGCTGTCGCAACCACTCCGGCCGCGCTCGTACGGATCAGCGCGCGGCGGATCGCGCTCGGGGCGAGCTCGCGCGCGATGATCAGCGAGCCGCTCGTCCCAGACTCCAAAACCAACAGCGTGAAGGACGCCACAACCGACGCCACGGCAGCGACGCCGAAATCGTGCGGCGGAATCACCAGGGCGAGAACGAACAGCGACGCGTACCACGAGCCCTGGCCGAACGCGACCGTGATCAGCTTCCACGAAACACCCCGCCCGACCGTGGCCATCGTCGGCGGCACCGACACCGCCAAGCCCTCACCCCCACTGACCGCAGTCTGCTCGGCCCCGACATCCATGTTCACGGCGCGATGGTACCCGCCATTACTGGCGCAAGATCCGGGTGATGCACGCGGCGCGCGCCCGCCGCTGCCAACGTTTGCCTCGGCCGCCGCCGCCCCGCGGAGCCTGTAGCGTCCGCCCGCATGGCTGACGCAGCGCACGAGGCGGCGCGTGCCGACCCGGGCGCGATCGATCCCGAGCTCTATCTCCGCGAGCGCTACCGCGCCCGCGGCTCACGGCGCCGGGCGCTGAACATCTACTACGCGCTCAAGCGCTGGCTGCCCCGCCGGCTGCAGCTCGCCGCGCGACGCCTGTACGCCCGCCGCACACGCGTGACATTTCCGGCGTGGCCGATCGAGTCGCTGTTGGTCGACCACGAGCACGCATCGCTTCGAACGCAGCTCGTGTCGCGGTCAGCCACGCGACTACCGCTGGTCAACTACTGGCCCGACGGACACCGCTTCGCCGCAATTGTCACTCACGATGTCGAGTCCTCGGCCGGCATCGAGAACATCGACGCCGTCCTCGAAGTCGAGCGCCGCCACGGCATCGTCTCCTCCTGGAACTTCGTGGCGGAGTGGTATCCGATACCGAAGGGAACGTTCGAGCGGGTTCGCGACGCCGGCTGCGAAGTGGGCCTTCACGGTGTCAAGCACGACGGCCTGCTGTTTCGCGACCGCGCGGGGTTCGAGCGCGAGCTGCCGGCGATCCAACGCTACCTGCGCGACTGGGACGCCGTTGGGTTTCGTTCGCCGGCGACGCATCGCAACGCCGACTGGATGAGTGAACTGGGGTGTCTCTATGACTCATCGTTTCCCGACACTGATCCCTACGAGCCCGAGCCCGGGGGCTGCTGCTCGGTCTTTCCCTACTTCCTCGATAGCATCGTCGAGCTCCCGATCACGATGGTCCAGGACCACACTTTGTGGGAGATCCTGCGCGAGCCCACCATCGAACTGTGGCGCCGCAAGGGCGACTGGCTGATCGCCAATCACGGCCTGATCAACGTGATCGTTCACCCCGATTACGTCCTGTCCGCCAGCCGCCTCGACCTTTACTCGCAGCTACTCGGCTATCTCCGCGAGCAGATCGACGGCGAAGGCGGGTGGCACGCGCTGCCGCGCGATGTCGCGGCCTGGTGGAAGGCTCGGGCCCAGATGAGCGTCCTCGAGGGACAAGCGATGCCGCGTATCACCGACAGAAGCCCAGGCGAATGGTCCTCGTGTGCGACGATCGCCTGGGCATCAAACCGCGACGGCGCGATCTCATTCGATGCCTGACGGCGGGCGCGACCGTCTCCTGTTCGCAACCTGTCGCGCGCCCTTCCCGCTCGAGAGCGGGGCGCGCATCCGCACGCACCGGCTCCTGACCGGGCTCGCCGAGGTGTTCGACGTGGAGCTCGTTGTGTTCGAGTTCGAGCCCGGGCATCCCGACGGCCACGTTCCCAAGGCCGAGCTCGAGCGGCTCCTGCCGGGGATCTCGGTCGTCACGGTGCCCGGGCGCACGAGCAGCAAGCGCATGAGCCAGTTGGCGAGCCTCGCGGGGCGGGAGTCGTGGACCAACGGGCGCTACCGGACCGCGGCTTTCACGGCGGCGATGACTGAGGCCGTCGCGCGCCACCGCCCACGCGTCGTCCACTTCGACGACTCCGGCGTCGCGATGATGCCGCCGTTCGCAGGCGTCCTGAATGCCTACTGCGCACACAACATCGAGCACACGATCCTCGCGCTCGGCGCCCGCGTCGGCGGCTCGATGCGACGCGCCTTCAATGCCGTCGAGGCCCGCAAGGTCGCCCGCGAGGAGCGACTGATCTGGAACCGCGTCGACCTCTGCCTCGCCACCTCGGCGCCGGACGCCGCCGTCATGACCGCCGCCGGGGCACGCCGCGTCGAGCTGTGCCCAAACGGAGCGGACCCGGTCGCGCGGTTGCCGATTCGCCAGCTACAGCCGGATCAGCCGCTACGCCTCCTCTTCGTGGGCTCCGGCGACTATGCGCCCTACGAGCGTGGCCTGGCCTGGATGGTCGAGGAGGTCTTGCCAAAGATCAGCGCCGACGCGCCGGTTGAGTTCGACGTCGTCGGCGCGCCGCCCCTACGGCCGATCGCGAGCAAGGGCGTTCGCTACACCGGCCGCGTCCCAAGCGTCGAGCCCTATTACGACGCCGCCCACGTCGTCGTGGTCCCGGTGTTCGAGGGATCGGGAACGCGCCTGAAGATCATCGAGGCCGCGGCATTTGGGCGCCCCGTCGTCTCGACCCAGCTCGGCGCCGAGGGTTTGCCCGTGAGTCCCGGCGAGCACTTCCTGGCCGCCGACAGCGTCGAGGAGTTCGTCGGAGCGGTCCTCGAGCTCGAGCGCCGCTGGCGTCAGCCACACAGCGCCGAGCTCGAGCAGCTGATCAAGGCCGCGCGCGAAGCGGTGCTGACGCTGACATGGCCGCGCATCGTCGAGAACCTCATCGCGCTCTACCGCTCAGAGCTGGAGCGGCGCGCAGGGAGCGAGCGCTCGCGCGCTCCCGCCGCGGCCGGCGGCCGCGAACCGGGCAACCCGCGATGAGCGGCGGCGGCCTGTTGATCGTCAACGCCGACGACTGGGGCATGGACGCCGACACGACGGCGGCGATCGCAGAGTGCCTCCAGGCCGGGGCCGTGACCTCCGTGAGCGCGATGGTCCACATGCGCGACTCCGAGGCGGCCGCTGCGCTCCCGGTCGGCGAAGCGCTGTCCGCGGGCCTCCACATCAACCTCACCGAACCCTTCACGGCAGCAGACATCGACGAAGCGGTGCGCAGTCGCCAGGCCCGCATCGCTCAGTACCTGAATGGACCGAACTGGCGGCGCTGGGGAGTGAGTCCCACTCTCTTTCGCGAGGTCGAGCGCGCGATCGCCGATCAGCTCGCAGAGTTCAAACGCCTCTATCGTCGCGACCCGTCGCATTTCGATGGGCATGAGCACATCCATCAGTCACTCGGCGTTTTGGCCGCCCGCACGCTTCCCACCGGCGCGAAGATGCGGCCCAGCTTCACGTATCTCCCAGCCGAGAAGTCCGCACCCAACCGCGCCGTGCGGTCCGCCGTCAACGGCGCGCTGCGGGCTCGCTTCCAGGCCCCCCGCTACTTCTTCTCGATCCGCGACATGCATCCCTCGCTGGGCGGCGCCGGCATCGAGGAAAAGCTGGCGCTCTCGAGCGGCTCGAGCGTCGAGGTGATGTGCCACCCCGGGTGGGCGGACGAGCGCACGATCCTCCTTGACGATGCATGGCGGACGCTATTGGCGCCGCGCACGCTGGGGAGCTACGAGCAGCTCGGAGCAACCGCAGCTGCCGTGTGAGCTGGATCGGTGCTCAGGCGGTGTGGGCGCTGAGCACGGCCCATGGAGTGCGCAGCAGCAGCCACATGTCGTAGGCGAAGCTCTGGCGGCGCACATACTCGATGTCCAGCTCGAGCATCTCGTACCAGCCGAGCTGGCTGCGCCCTGAGACCTGCCACAGCCCGGTCATGCCAGGCCGGACGCGGAAGCGTTCGACGTGCTCCGGCCGGTAGAACTCAAGTTCGTAGGCGACTGCGGGCCGCGGGCCGACGATCGACATGCGCCCGGCCAGCACGTTGATCAGCTGCGGTGCCTCGTCGATGCTCGTCTTGCGCAGGATCGCACCGACTCGCGTGACCCTTCGGTCCGCGGTGAGCTTGCGCAGGCCACCGTGGCCGTGGTCGCCAGTCGCATTCGCGAGGCTGTTGATGTAGTCGCGGTGCGCGTCGGGAGTCGCGTCGAGGGCCATCGAGCGGAACTTGAGCATCGTGAACTCGCGGCCGTCTCGGCCAATCCTCGGCTGGCGGAAGAACACGGGTCCCGGCGAGTCAAGACGGATCGCCAGGGCGGCGAGCGCGAACAGCGGCGCGAAGCAGATCAGCAGGACGACCGAGAGAAGCAGGTCGGCGACTCGCTTGACGCGGTCCTGCAGCAAGCTCCCATGGCGGGGTAGCGCTGCCCGGCGAAGCGTTGGACGGACCAGCCGCGAGACGTGACCGGACCCGTTTGAGGGGCCCCGGCGCAGCGAGCGTGCACCAGCTGCGACCAGTCGCGCGCGTGGACGCGCACGCTCTGCGGCAAGTCGCGCATCAGTTCCATCATGGTCAGGGTGCAGGGTCGCCATACCCAGACTCTAGACGCTGCACTCGGACGTCTGCGCCATTTACCGCGGATCTGAAGACGCAGCAGCGCATTATCGGACCGAGCGGTGGTCGCTTAGCACTCCGTTTACGCTCGTCACGTACACTCATTTCCGATCGCATAGGCGTGCCGAACGGATGGGCCCAAGGTGAGTAACGGCGAGATCAGGGACGATCGTGAAAACGACTTCGACGTAGGGGTCCCCATGGCCGAGCAAGTCGCCGCGAGCTTGCGCGTCCTGCGGCGCCACTGGCTAGTGATCGTGCTCCTACCCGTGGTCGCGATCGCCGTGAGCCTGCTTCTCACGAGCCGCGCGACGAAGCTTTACGACGCGACGGCGAAGGTCTACATCGCGCCAAACAACCCGGTCGCTGGGACGATCATCCCCGGGTCCCAGCAGAACTCGTCGGACCCGGAGCGCGACCTCAACACCGAGGTTTCGGAGATCACCGAGACGCCGATGGCGAACCTTGTCCGCTCGAGCCTGAAGCTCTCCGAGAGCGACACCGACCTGCTCAATCAAGTCAACGCGGAGCTCGAGGGAACGTCCAACATCGTCGATGTCATCGCGTCCGACGCCGACCCGGCCCGCGCCGCGCGCATCGCCAACGCGTTCGCCAATCAGTACTCGAACGTGTACAGCCTGAACGCGGCGCGAAGCCCATTCGAGACCGCGCTCAGCCGCGAGCAAGACGACTTCAACGCGCTGACTCCCACCCAACAGGCGGCGCCGGCCGGGCAGCAGCTGCAGACCACCGTGAACGACCTCAAGACCGCGATCGCCACCGCGGTCCCCCTTGCGAGCGTGACCGAGGTCGCGTCCGTGCCGACCTCGCCGTCGTCGCCAAAGCCCGTCAAGGACGCGCTGATCGCGTTGCTCGCCGGGCTGCTCGTTGCGATCGCGGCGGCAGTCATCCTCGAGCTCCTCGACCGCACGCTGCGTGACGAGGAGGAAGCCGCCGCGATCTCGCGACTCCCGATCCTCGGCGCGATTCCAAGGTTGCGCCTGCAGGTCGCGAGGCTGACCGGCTTCGCGCAGCTGCGCCACCGGCTGGCCGCGATGGCCGGCGGCCGAGCTCCTCGTGATACGCGCGGGCGCCGGGGGGCGCTCGACCGTGCGGCGCAAGGCGCGCGGCCGCGCGAGCGAGGCGGCGAGCGCCGGCGATCGGTGGCTGCCGCGAACGGAGACGGAGGGTCGCTGCAAGCGCTCTCCGTGTTCGGTGACGACTCGGGCGCGTCCGAGGGCGCTCCCACACTCGGTGCGCTTCCCGCTCGCTCCTGGGAGCACGAGGAGAGCTACGACTCGCTCGCCGTCTCCCTGCTCTTCAGGCTGGGTCCGGCGGAGAACGTCGTGATGGTCACCTCGGCCGGACCGCGCGACGGCAAGACCAGCGTCACGCTCGGCTTGGCCGCCGCGCTGGCCAAGCTGGGCCAGCAGGTGATCGCTGTGGAATGCGACATGCGGCGTCCGCGCTTCGCCGAGTACCTCGGCCTGCCACCCGAGCAGGAGGGTCTGAGCGCGATCCTCGACGGAAGCCGCAGCGCCGGCATCGGGCTCGTCGAGGTGCCCGTCGACAGCAGCAAGGGCGCGGGGCGCCCGGGCGCCGGACCAACTACGGTCGGCGACGGCCACACCTTCAGCGTCCTGCCCTGCGGATCGATCCCGGTGAGCCCGCTGCCACTGCTCGGCGGGCCCGACCTCGCCCCGCTTCTTCGTCAGCTGCAGGTCAGGGCGGACGTGGTACTGCTCGACACGCCGCCTGTTGGTCCGATCAAGGACGCCGTCGTGCTCGCCGCCTACGTCGATCAGGTGATGCTGGTGGCGCGCGTCGGTCACACGCGCCGGGACGACCTGCGGCGCTGCCGCTCAGCACTTCTTCGCGCCGGCAGCCCGCTGCTCGGGATCGTCGCCGTGGGCACGGCCCGCGCCGAAGTTCTTGCGTATTACTCGCGCGCCAGCCGGACCAAGCTCGCCGCCCGCCCGGACCGGCCTGCACTGATCGCCAGAACCGCCGCCCGGCCGCTGCGCGTCGTGACAACGAGGCGGTCCCAGTCCGAGCTGCCCGTGCCGCCGCCGCGACGCCGGACGGAGTCGCAGCCGGAGCCGGATCATCACGACGCACCATCCGGCACCGAGATGCCCGCTCCTCCGTTGCGCAGGGGGGCCGAGCCGCGCCGGGAGCCCGTGCAGCAGCTCGAGCCGCTGATCGCCGAGCTTCTCGCGCCGCCCCCGCGTTCCGAGCCAAAGCGCGAGGAGCCAAAGCGCGAGGAGCCAAAGCGGGCAGAGCCGCTGGTGCTGCCGCCGGCAGACGACCAATGGAGTCCTGGGCCGGAGGCCGACACCGAGCCATCTCGATTCGAGTTGCCTGCCGCGGAGCCAGAAACCGAGGAGGTGCAGATCGAGGCGCCAGCCGAGGAAGAGCCGGCTGCGGTTGAGCTGCCGGTCCCACCGCGACCGCACGCGGAGCCGAGCTCCGAAGCGCCGTTCGGCGACGAGTCGGCAGCCGAGCCAGCGCTGCCGTCGCTGACGCTGGTCGAAACGCGCAACGGACACGGTCACGACCCTGCGCCCGACTCGGATGCGACGGCGGCGCACGCAGGGGCCGGTTCGGAGCCGAAGCGGGCGAGGACCAAGGACCGCTCGCACGAGAGGGAGTCAGAGCAGGAGGCGGC
>DATGHN010000131.1:0-10306 GCA_035308005.1 Solirubrobacteraceae bacterium | reverse complement strand
GGGCTGTGACTCGGGCAGCTGCGCGTTCCCCCTGAACGCCGTGAACCTGACCCACGACGCGTCCGCCGACAACATCGACCCCACCTGGACCTCTGCCGCCGCGCCGATCCTCGGCTTGGGCCAGAGCGCCCCGGGCTCGCCGTCGCTGCTGGCCGCCCAGCTTCAGTCGCGCACGGTGACCGTCAAGCAGGGCGTCACCTTCGCGGTGACGCTCGCCGCGTCGGCGACCCTGTCGGTCTCCGTCTCGGGCCTCGGTAGCGAGCACGTCCGCCACAGCGCGGGCGAGGCGCTCATCACCGTCAGGTCGATCGGCGGCCATAGCCTCGGCAGGGGGCGCCACACCGCGGCGGTCAAGATCGTCGGCTCGGCGACGGGGCGGCGCAGCTACTCCGCCACCGTCACCGTCCGCTAAGGCCGCCAGACCGCGCGTCCGAGTACGCGGACGACAGCCTTGCCGCCCTCGCGCACGGCCTGCTCGCGCTCGCCGTCGCGGCGCGAGTGAAGCGCGGCGACGGTCCGCGCGGCGAGGTCAGCCGCATCGTCGTAGGGGTAGCGCCAGGGCGGGCGCCCGGACGATGGCTCCCACGTGATCAGCTGCGCCCGGCCGCAGTCCTCGAGCGCGTCGGCGGCGGCCTGGCGCAGCGGCAGCGCGGGCACGTGGTCGTTGCCCCAGACGACGCGCGCCTCGAGCTCGCGGGCGATGCGCACGGCGTGGCGGCGGTCGGCGCTCCAGATCGAGGCGCCGAGGCAGCGCTGCGGCGAGTTCGCGAGCGCCGCGGCCTCGACGGGGTCGGCGACGGCCGTGACGCACACGACCGGTCCGCCGACGCGCTCGCGCCGCAGCCGAGCCGCGGCCGGCACGTCGGTCAGGACGAGGGGGGCGAAGCCGACCGCGCCGCCGCCGGCCCGCCCGCCGCAGCGCATCAGCGCCCCCAACCCGAGCGCCTCGTCGACCGCCGCCTGCAGGGCGTTGCAGGCGCCGTCGCTCGACATCTCGCCGAGCTCGCCGCTGCCGGGCTCAAGCGCCGACGCGGCGCCGGCGAGCCCCGAAACGAACTCTTCGAAGACCTCGCGCTCGACGAAGACGCGCTTGAGCGACCCGGCGCGCTCGCCGGCCCCCGCGCACGCCGCCCACAGCGCACCCCCGATGGCGCGATCGAGCCGCGCGTCGGCGAGGACGATCATCGCGTCGCCGCCGCTTGGCCCGGCGTCCAGGTCGAGCACGGCGTCGCAGCCCTCCAGCGACGGGTCGCCGAGCGCCACGAGTCCCTCCGGCAGGCCGGCTCGGCCGAGCACGCGGAGGATCCGCTCGGCGCCTGCCGACGCACCTTCCGCCGGCGCGAAGACGACCCCGTTGCCGCCGAGCAGCGCGGCGCCGATCGCGCAGAGCGGCAGACCGAAAGGCGCGCCGGCCTCGCCGCGGACGCCGACCACCCCGACCGGCGCGTGCCCGGCGCTCGCGCGCGTCAGTGGATGGAGCGCGCGCGGCAGGGCGAAGCGGTGCGCGCCGAGCAGCCGCTTGGCGCCCTCGCTGAGCCAGCGCAGCGCATCGATCGCCGGAATCACCTCGAGCGAGGCGATCTCGACAGTCGGCTGGCGCCCCGCGGCGGCGATCGCCGCGCAGGTGTCGTCGAACTCATCGACCACACCCTGCGAGGCCTTCTCCAGGTAGCGCGCGCGGTCGCCGACGCGAAGCTGCGCCCACAGCCGCGTGACCGGTCCCATCTCGGCGATCACGACGCGCGCCCCCGCGCCGCTCGCACGCGCTCGAGCGCCGCCGCGAACGAGGCCTCGGCCTCGTCGGGGGCGTAGAAGCGCACGTCCTCGAGTCCCGCCGGCATCGCCTCGGAGCCGCCGATGTGTCCGGGGTGGCCGTGCGGGTTGTCGTAGTCCTCGGCGCCGCGAAGCGCCGGCGGCGCCGCCCGCGCGCCCTCCCGCTCGATCAGGCTTCGCGCCCCGCCGAGCGCGCGTCCGGCGGCGTCTGACTTGGGGGCGAGTGACAGATAGATCGCCGCCTGCGCGAGCGCGTAGGTGCACTCCGGCAGCCCGACGTGCTCGACCGCGGCCGCCGCGGCGACCGCGACGCCGAGCGCCTGGGGGTCGGCGTTGCCGACGTCCTCGGAGGCCAGAATCACCATCCGCCGGACGATGAAGCGCGGGTCCTCGCCGCCTTCGAGCATCGTCGCAAGGTAGTAGAGCGAGGCGTCCACGTCGCTGCCGCGCGTCGCCTTGATCCAGGCCGAGATCGTGTCGTAGTGCTGATCGCCCGCCCGGTCGTAGCGGACGAGCCCGCTCGCGAGGGCCGCGCCGGCTGCCGCCACGTCGATCGCTCCGCCGGCCGCGGCGGCCCGCTCGAGCGCGCCGAGTGCGATTCGCGCGTCGCCGCCGCTTCGGGTGGCCAGAAGCGCGAGTGCGTCCTCGTCGACCTCGGCGCCATCGAGCTCGCCGCGCTGCAGTGCCCGGCGAAGCAGCGTGAGGACGTCACCCTCGGCGAGCGCAGCGAGCTCATAAACCCGCACCCGCGAGAGCAGCGCCGAGATGACCTCGTAGCGTGGGTTCTCGGTCGTCGCGCCGATCAGCGTTACGGTGCCGTCCTCGACCGCCGGCAGAAGCGCGTCCTGCTGGGCCTTGTTGAAGCGGTGGATCTCGTCGAGGAAGAAGACCGTCGGGCCGCTGCGGTGGCGGGCGCGCTCGATCACGGCGCGGACCTCGGCGCGCCCGGCCTCGACCGCCGAGTGCTCCTCGAGCGCCGCGCCGCTGCCGGCGGCGATGATCCGCGCGAGCGTCGTCTTGCCCGACCCCGGCGGGCCGTGGAGGATCATCGAATGCAGCCGCCCGGCGTCGAGCGCGCGGCGAAGCGGCGCCCCCTCGCCGAGCAGCGCCGCCTGGCCGACGACCTCATCGAGCGAGGTCGGGCGCATCCGCGCGGCGAGCGGGGCGCGTCCGCCGCGGGGCTCCTCATCGCCGAACAGCCGCTCCATCGCTTGAGTATCGCGCCGCGCGCAGCGGTCACGGCGCTTTTAGCCGCCGCGCGTATCGATGCGCATCGTCCACGCGTTGCCGACGCGGGCTACGGCTGTGAATCCAAGCCGCTCATAAAGGCGCAGCGCCGGGTTGTCCACTTCGACACTCAGGCTCAAGGCTGGAAGCTCGGCCTGGCGCGCCCGCTCGATGAGCGCCGCCAGAAGGGCGCCGCCGACTCCACACCCGCGCCGACCTTTGGTGACCGCCAGCGAAAGCTCCGGGATCGCCGCTTCGATGAAGCCGTAGCCGTGGTTCTCGTCGGTGAAAAAGCGCCACCAGGCGGCGCCAATCGGCGAGCCTGCCAACTCGGCGATCAGGCCGAGGTCACCCGCTCGCCCCCAGCCTTCGACGTAGCGAGCGTGGCTCCGATCACGGGCGGCCGCGGCGACGCTCAGCCTCGCTAGGCCGGGCCGCCACGACGCCGCCTCGACGAGCATCAGCCACAGAAACCGCTCATCGTCGGCGTCGGTCCGAGCTGTGCGCAGCGTCCCCGCCTCGCTCATCGCACGAAAGTAGCGCCGATCGGGGCCGACTAGGATGCGGTCGGTGAGCGAAGCCGTCGAGCTGCTCCAGCGGCTGATCCGCTTCAACACCGTCAACCCGCCCGGCGACGAGCGCGCCTGCCAGGAGGATCTGGCGGCGCACATGGAGGCCGCGGGCTTCGAGTGCGAACTGCTCGGCCGCACCCCCGAGCGGCCAAACCTGATCGCGCGCCTCGACGGCGAAGAGCCCGGGCCGACGCTGTGCCTGCTCTCGCACACCGACACCGTCCTCGCGACGCCTTCGGAGTGGGCGCGCGACCCGTGGTCGGGCGACCTCCACGACGGGTTCGTGTGGGGCCGCGGGGCACTCGACATGAAGTCCCAGACGGCGGCCGAGGCGGCGGCGGCCTGCGGCCTGTCGCGCGAGGGATGGCGCCCGGCGCGCGGGACGCTGCTCTTGATCGCCGTCGTCGACGAGGAGACCGGCGGCGCCGACGGCGCGCGCTGGATCACCGAGACCCACCCCGACAAGGTCCGCTGCGACTACCTCGTCAACGAAGGCGGCGGGGGGATCATCGAATACGGCGGGCGGCGCGTCTATTGCCTGGGCTGCGCCGAGAAGGGCGTCTTTCGCTTCGCCGTCCACACCGACGGCGCGGCGGCGCACGCCTCGATGCCGCGCCTCGGCGACAACGCGCTGCTCAAGCTCGCGCCGCTGCTCGAGCGCTTCGGCGCCCGCCAGCCCTCCTACCGCCTGACCGCCGAGCCGCGCGCGTTCCTCGAGACGATCGGCGCGCTCAAGCCGGGCGCTGACGACGCCGCCGCGGCGCTCGCGAAGGTCGCCGACACCGAGCCGCGCCTCGTCCCTCTCGTCGAGCCGATGCTCGGCGTGTCGCTGTCCCCGACCCGCGCGTTCGCCTCGGAGAAGATCAACGTCATTCCGTCGCAGGCGCGCCTGGCGGTCGACTGCCGCGTTCCGGCGGGCCTCGGCGAGGACGCCGCGCTGGAGGCGATCCACGAGGTGCTCGGGGCGCCCGACGGCGCCTACCGCCTGGAGTGGACCGAGCAGGTCATCGGCAACCGCTCGCCGATCGACTCGCCGATGGCCGATTTCATCCGCGGCTGGATCGCCGGCCAGGACCCGGACGCCGTCTGCGCGCCGGTCGTCCTGCCCGGCTTCACCGACTCGCGCACATTCCGCGACGCCTTCCCGGAGTGCAGCGCCTACGGCTTCTTCCCGCACCGCCACCGCACGCGCTTTGAGACCGACCCCCTTATCCACGGCGCCGACGAGCGGATCGACGTCCGCGACCTCGAGTTCGCGACGGGCTTCTATCGCGACCTCACGCTCGCCCTCCTCGGGTAGAAATCACCCCACCCCCATAGCGTTTCACCCCTCCGGCACCTACCCACCGGCGGGCTAAGCTTCGCGCCGTGCTGCTGCCTCTCGCAAGCGCCTGGGTGGACATCGAGAACTGGGCGTACAACGCCGCCCCGGTCTTCGAGGTCATCTTCATCGTCGTGATGGTGGTGATCTTCACGCTGCTGCTGCGGCAGATGCCGCGCATCAAGCCGCAGGAGATCAAGCCGGACTCGGCGAGCTCGGTCGGCTGGGATGACATCGCCGGCGTCGAGCACGCCCGCGGCGAGCTCGAAGAGGTCGTCGAGTTCCTGCGCGACCCCAAACGCTTCGCCAAGCTCGGTGCCAGGGTCCCGCGCGGAGTACTCCTGCACGGCCCGCCCGGCACCGGCAAGACGCTGCTCGCCAAGGCCGTCGCCCACGAGTCGGGAGCGCGCTTCTACGCACAGTCGGCCTCCGGGTTCGTCGAGATGTTCGCCGGGCTCGGCGCCGCTCGCGTGCGCCGCCTCTTCCGCATCGCGCGCAAGAACCAGCCGGCGATCATCTTCATCGACGAGCTCGACGCGATCGGTGGCGCGCGCGGCAACTCGACCAACGGCGAAAAGGACCAGACGCTCAACCAGCTGCTGATCGAGATGGACGGCTTCGCCAACCACGACAGCCTCGTCGTTATCGCGGCCTCGAACCTGCTCGAGAAGCTCGACATGGCGCTGCTCCGCCCGGGCCGCTTCGACCGCCAGATCTATGTCTCTCCGCCCGACGTCAACGGCCGCGAGCAGATCCTGCGCGTGCACGTCCGCAACAAGCCGGTCGCCGACGTCGACCTCGCGATGGTCGCCCGCCAGACCTCGGGCCTGACCGGTGCCGACCTCGCCAACATCTGCAACGAGGCCGCGATCTTCGCCGCCCGCCGCGGCGGCGAAGCGCTCGCCAACCGGGACTTCGATCAGGCGCTCGAGCGCGTCATCGCCGGGACGCAGTCGCGCCGCGTGCTGACCGAGCACGAGAAGCGCGTCGTCGCTTACCACGAGGCCGGGCACGCGCTGATCGCCGAGCTTTTGCCGGCCGTCGACCGGGTGCACCGCGTCTCGATCGTCCCGCGCGGCCGCGCGCTCGGCTACACGCTGAACCTGCCCGACGAGGACCGCTACCTCAAGACCCGCGAGGAACTGCTCGACCAGCTGACGATGCTGCTCGGCGGTCGCGCCGCGGAGCAGATCGTCTTCGGCGCGGTCTCCACGGGCGCTGCCGACGACCTGCGCCGGGCCTCGGAGATCGCCGGCTCGATGATCACCGACTTCGCGATGGGCACGACCGTCGCAGTCACCGGGCGCGGCTCGGTGCTTGACGACCGCGTCTCCGAGCAGACGCTCCGCCTGCGCGACGAGGAGCGCGAGGACCTGCTCCACCTCGCCCGCTCGCAGGCCCACCGCCTCCTGACGCTCAACCGCCCGACGCTCGAGGCGCTGGCCGCCGAGCTGCTCGAGGAGGAGGTTCTCGAACGCTCCTCGATCGACCGCATCGTCTCCGAGGCCGCCCCGGCGCGCCCGCGCATCGCCGCCGCATCGCGCGGCAGCGACGACGAGGACGCCTAGCCCGAGTTTCGGTGGGTCTTGTCGGAACGTTGACCGGGAAGTGGGGAGTGGCTGGGGCCGACCGGCCAGGACGCAGGGAGCGAGCAGGGCTTGTTGCCCTGCCGCGAGCGAGGACGCCGTCGGGCGGCATCCAGACGCCGCCACAACCGGCGGAACGTTCCGACACGGCCCACTAGGTTGGGGACCCGCTCGGTACGAGGAGCGGTTCGCGTAACTGACTCGGTCTTGATTTGGGAGCGAGCATCGCGAGCAGCGCCCCGGCTGCGAGTGCTGTCGCGGCGTTGAAGATCCAGGCCGCCGTGAAGGACGGGTCGGCGGCCGTCCCGAGCAGCGCGACGAGGATCGCGACGCCGAGGGTCGAGCCGATCTGGCGCGACATGACCAGGACGCCGCTGCCGGTCGCGAAGCGGTGCGCCGGTAGGTCTGCCGTCGCGGCCGCCGACAGCGACGGCAGGATCAGGCCGACGCCGAGGCCGCCGAAGAGCATGCCGGGCAGAAACGTCGCGGCGTAGTCGTGCGTGACGCCAAGGCGAAGGCGCCAGAGGGCGGCGGCGGCGAAGATCAGCGCGCCGAGCGTTCCGATCAGGCGCTGGCCGTAGCGGGCGCCGAGCAGGCCGCCCGGGTAGGCCGTCAGCGCGGCCATCGCCGGCCCGGGCGCGATCTGCAGCCCCGCCGTCAGCACCGACTCGTGCCAGACGCCGGTCAGGAACAGGACCGAGGCGAGCAGCATCACCGAGAAGCCGCTGTAGAAGACGATCGAAGCAGCGTTGGCGAGTCGCGCCGAGCGCGAGCGAAGGAGCGCAGGCTCGATGACCGGGGCCGGGTGGGTCCGCGAGCGAGCGGCGAGCGCTGCGAGCAGGACGAGCGTCGCCGCAAACAGCGCCAGCGGCCGCGCGTTCGTCCAGCCCCAGGTCGGCGCCTTGACGATGCCGGCCGCCAGCGCGGCGATCGCCGCGGCCAGCAGTGCGGCGCCGATCGCGTCCGGGCGGGCGCCGGTCTTGTCGCGATGCTCGCGCAGGAAGCGCTGACCCGCGATCAGGCCGATGATCCCGATCGGGACATTGACGAGGAAGACGGCGCGCCAGTTGAGCGTCACGAGCAGCCCGCCGAGCGGCGGGCCGAACGCCGCGGCGACGCCGCCGACCGCCGCCCACAGCCCGATCGCACCGGCGCGGCGCTCGGGCGGGAACTCCGGCAGCAGCAGGCCCAGTGACGTGGGCAGCATCAGCGCCGCCCCGGCCGCCTGGACGCTGCGCGCGGCGACGAGCGCGGCGACCGTCGGCGCGAACGCGCACGCAGCGGAGGAGAGCGTGAAGACGGCGAGCCCGCCGAGGAAGGCGCGGCGGCGGCCGAGGCGATCGGCCCAGCGGCCGGCCGGGACGAGCAGCGCCGCAAAGACGATCGTGTAGGCGTTGAGAACCCATGAGAGGTTCGAGAGGCTCGAGGAGTGGTAGCTGCGCTCGATCGCGGGGAAGGCGATGTTGACGATGAAGAGGTCCAGCGACGACATGAAGACGCCGACGAGGACAACGGCGGTGATCTTCCAGCGGCTGCTCGTCTGCGGCATCGCGGCGACCCTTTCCCTAGTCAGTTGCATCACGCAACGAAGACCCTAGCACGGCTGAGTTGCGTCATGCAACTGAGGCGGCTAGAATGCGGCGATGCTTCGCTCCGACTACGACGGCCAGGTCTGCTCGGTCGCGCGAACGCTCGAACTGGTCGGCGAGCGCTGGACGCTTCTGATCGTGCGCGACGCGTTCCTCGGCCGCCGTCGCTTCGAGGAGTTCCAGCGCTCGCTGGGCGTCGCCCGCAACATCCTTGCGGCCCGCCTCGAGCGGCTCGTCGAAGCCGGCCTGCTGCGCCGCGAGCGCTACTCCGAGCACCCGCCGCGCGACGAGTATCGCCTGACCGACAGGGGTCTTGACCTGTGGCCGGTCATCTTCGAGCTGATCCAGTGGGGCGACCGCCACGAGGCCCCGGACGGGCCGCCGGTGCTGCTGCGCCACCGCGACTGCGGCGGCTCGATCGACTCGCGGCGGCGCTGCGAGAGCTGCGGCGCCGAGGTCGGGGCGCGCGACGTGCAGGCGCTGCCGGGTCCGGGCGGCGGCCTGGTCGCCGCCGCTTAGCGCGTCAGTCGCTCAGCTGACCCACTCGATGCCGAACCGCCCGCCGGCATCGGCCATGCGCTGGAGCAGCTCGTCGGTGACCGGCGGCGGCGTCTCGTTCGGGTCGCGCACCGGCGCGTAGACCTCCTCGAACCAGCCCTCCATCCCGGCCGGTGTGTAGACGGCGATCATTCGCGCCGCGTCGGGTCCGTCGTTGGTGTAGGCGTGGGTCACGCCGCGGGCCACGAAGATCGACTCTCCGGCGGAGAGGATCTGCGTCTCGCCGTTCGCGGAGAAGCGCACCGAGCCGGCGGTGATCGTGAAGAGCTCGTCCTCGCGCATGTGGCGGTGCGGCGGCGGACCGCCGCCGACTCCGACCAGGCAATCGAGCGCGAACATCAGCCCGCCGGACTCCGCGCCCGTCACGAGGAAGGTGTACATGTCGCCCGGACCCACCAGGAGCGGCCGATCTCACCCATGCGGGCGTGCACGAGGCCGGGGTGCTCGGCGCTCATCTCAGGCTCGCGGCGGGCTAGCTGCCCCATGTCGCGGTCGGCTCGAGCCGGCCTTCAGAGAAATGCCACGCCTCGCGAAGCTCTTCACAGAGCCCGTCGGCATCGAAACGCAGGAAGAGGATGCCCGTCAGCGTCACCTCGGCGCCGCCGTTGAGCATCGTCACCCAGAACTCGGCGGCGGCGCGGCGCTGGTCGGCGGCGACGACCGGCTCGCCGATTCGCACGGCGACCCGCTCCTGAGTGGCGGTGACGCCCGACCAGTACTCGCTGACGCCGTCGCGGCCTCGGTAGGCGTCGCCGAAGGGCTGGTCGAGGTAGCTGCTGCCCTCGCTGAACAGCGCGGCGGCAGCTGCCGCGTCCCGCTCCTCCCACGCTCGCGCGTAGCCGGCAAGCCACTCCTGAACAGTCACGATCGCCGTCTCCCCTCGCCGCTTCCGACGCCCCGGCCTCGCCCGGGCGTACCGTGGCGCTGAACATACCAGGAGGCCCTGTTTGCACGCGACCGGCCCGCGGAGGGAGGCGCGACGCGCGATTACCGCTCGGCCGGTGCCCGCGCGTGTACAGCGGCTCTGGACGGGGGCTCGAGCCCCGGCGCGGGCGCAGCGTGACAGCGCCGCGTAGAATCGGCGCTCGCATGTTCGAGCGGATCGACCACGTCGGCATCGCCGTCACCGAGCTCGAGCCGGCCGTCTCCGCCTACGGCGAGCGGTTCGGCATGGGACTCCTGCACCGCGAGGTGCTCGGCGAGCACGGCGTCGAGGCGGCGCTGCTCTCGGCCGGCTCGAGCCGCATCGAGCTGCTCGCCCCCTACGGCGAGCACAGCGTCATCGGGCGCTTCCTCGAGGACCGCGGCCCGGGCATGCACCACGTCGCCTACGCGGTCGAGGACATCGACGCGGCGCTCGCTGAGCTGCGCGCTCGCGACGTCGAGCTGATCGACGCGGAGCCGCGCCCCGGGATGCTCTCCTCGCGGATCGCCTTCGTCGCGCCCACGCAGGCCGCGGGCGTGTTGACCGAGCTCGTCGAGGTGGCGCGCTGATGAGCGCTCCCGTCCGCCTCTCGATCGGCTTCAACGGCGGACAGGTGCTCGCGGTGCGCGTGCAAAGCGACGCGCTGGCGGCCTTGCTCTCGGCGGTCGGCGGCGACGCGCGCGTTCACGAGCTCGCGCTCGAGGACGGATCGGTGACGCTCGATTTGCGCCAGATCGCCTACGTGCGCGTCGAGT
>DATGHN010000130.1:0-2797 GCA_035308005.1 Solirubrobacteraceae bacterium | reverse complement strand
ATGTTTCGTCGCCTATTCGTCGCCATCCCACTTGTTGCACTGCTGTTCGGGGTGATTGCCTGCAGCGCGGACACCGCGCAGGCGGCAACTCCAAGCCAGTTCAGGGGGGAGATACGGCCCCGTTCTGCGCTGCGTTGAGCTGATCAGAGGGGCGCTCAGAATCGACCCGGCCGAGAACTACCAGGGTGATCTCGTAGCGTCCGCGATGCCCCCAGAGATGTGTCCGGGATGTCTCTCGACATTGCAGTGGTGTCGGAGGGGGGACTCGCGACATCTCCGCACGCGGTGGGTTCGGACTGTCTCGCGGCAGTGCACCGTTGATGAGCCCAGCTTGAACGCTGCGCCCGAGTTCACGCGGGCGTCGCGGGCCGGCCACGTGCGACTTCAAGGGCCCGCTTGATCGTGAGGCTGCGGCCGGCCCTGGTTTCGCGGGCCAGTTCCTCCGCGGAGAGCCTCGCCCGTGCTGCCTCGACGAACTCCCGGCCTGGCGTGTCGTCGGAATAGACGTTGATGATGCCCTCTTGCTGCGCGTACACCTCCGCGGCTGCGGCGAGCTGCACCGCGAGCCCGTGCTCTTCCTCCGCCGCGGCGGTCGCGGCGAGACCGATCAGGGATACTCCAACTCCGCGGACGCTCGCGACGTCGGTATACCGCCGCGCGGAGTCGAAGAAATACGCGCGCGCGAGCGATGCCTTGCCGTGTCGAAGGTGCGTCCACGCCATCTCCGAAAGGATGCGCGCCTCCTCGGCTCGGTCACCGATCGACTCGAAGGCTTCCAGCGATCGCTCGTAAAGCTCGATCGTCGCGGCGCGATCTCCGCGCCGAGCGGCGAGCTGGGCGAGTCCGCCCAGGGAGAGCCCCGCGCCCTCATCGTCGCGGAGTCGCTCTTGGATCTGGAGCGCGTGCACGAAGCTCTTCTCCGCCTCGCCCTCGTCACCGGCGATCGTGTGCAGCATCCCCGCGAACGTCGAGCCGATCGCCTCCGCCCAGGAAAAGCCGGCGTCGCGACTCCGCTCGACGCTCTCCTTCGCGCATTCGAGCCCCGCAGCCGAGTCGAGCCCCATCAGCCCCAGCGCCCGAAGGAGTGCGGCCACGCAAAGCTCGCGGTCAGCCGACAGGTCGGCCGCGATCCGATACGCCTCCGACCACTCGCGGTCGGCCTGCTCGAGCTGGCCCGAAACCCACGACGCCAGTCCGGCAGTGACAAGCGCTCCGGCTCGGCCGAGCGTTGGCGCGCTCGTGCCGTCCGCTTCCATGAACGCGGCCGCGTAGTCCCGCGCCGTCAGGTTCTTGCCGCGAATGTGCCAGTACATCCAAAGGTCGCCGCACATCTGCATACCGGTCTCGCGCGCTGTGGCGTCACCGGACCGTGCGATCGCGAGCAGCGTCTCGATCGCAGCCAGCAGGTTTCCCTCCTCCGCGATGCCGCGCGCTATCGCGGCATGCTCGGCATTGCCCTCGACGGCGTCGCGAATCTCGCGCGCGACCACCGCGTAGCGGCTCGCGTGCCGCGCCGCAGTCGCAGCCGCTTCACCAGAGGCGTCGAGCCGCTCACGCGCATACTCACCGATCGTCTGCAGCATCCGAAGCCGGCCGTCGCGACCCACCTGTGCCAGCGCCATGTCGACGAGTGACTCCAGCTGCGCGAGCTGCGCCCCGGTGACTGCTTCGGCGTCCGTCGGCGTGCAGCCAGCCGCGAAGACGGCCAGTCGGCGGAAGACCGTCTGCTCGGAGGTGTCGAGAAGTGCATGGCTCCAGTCGATCGTGGCGCGCAACGTCTGTTGGCGCTCGGGGCTGTCGCGCCGCCCGACCGTCAGCACGTCGAGCACATGGTCAAGCCGCTCGAGGAGTGCCTCCGCGCCGAGCAGGCGAACGCGAGCGGCCGCGAGCTCGAGGGCAAGCGGAAGCCCGTCGAGTCGCGCGCAGATGCTCGCGACCGCATCGGCAGTCTCGGCCGTGAGCCTGAACGGTCCCGCCCTTTGCGCGCGTTCCGCGAACAGTGCCATGGCCGGTGACTGGGCGAGCGGCGCGAGCTCGTAGGTGCGCTCGGCGTCGATCCGAAGAGGCGTACGGCTCGTCGTCACAATTCGAAGCCCTGGGCAGCGCTCGACCAACGCAGCTACCTCGGGCGCGGCTGAAACGATCTGTTCAAAATTGTCTAGGACGAATAGCACCCTTTTGTCGCCGATCAGGGCGACGAGCCCGTCGACGGCCGACCGCTCCTCGGACTCCTTGACATCGAGTGCCGCTGCGAGCGCCGGCAGAAAGTCGGCGGGGTCGGCCACCTCGGCCAAGCCGACGAACGCCACACCATCTGGAAACTCAGTCGCGAGGGCGCGGCCGAGCTCGATCACTAGGCGCGTCTTACCGACGCCTCCCGGTCCGCTGATCGTTACGACTCGATGCGCGCGCGAGAGATCGGTGAGCGCGGCTAGTTCGCTGCCTCGACCTACGAGCGCCGAGCTCGGCTCCGGCAGCGAGGAGGGCAGCGCGACCAGCCGCTCGCCTTTCCCTTCGAGCAATGCCCGATCTGGCACGACCAGCCCGTCGCCGGCGATCGCATAGAGCTCCATCGGCCGGCCGACATTCTTGAACCGGAACAAGCCGAGCGGCACGACTTCGACATCGCTTCGGTTCTTAAACTGCTCGTACGCTGCACCGGACACGAAGAGCGAGCCCGCCACCGCGAACGACTCAACCCTTGAGGCAACGTTGACCGCGTCACCTGTCAGTCGCTCGCGCTCGACGACGACCTCGCCCACGTGGATGCCGATACGGACCGGGACGTGCGCGGGGC
>DATGHN010000129.1:0-5222 GCA_035308005.1 Solirubrobacteraceae bacterium | reverse complement strand
GATCGTCCCGACTGGCGCGAGTTCGACCAGCGCCCGATCGAGGAGGACGAGAGCGTCGAGAACTGGTCGCCGCCGTTCGGCTGGCAGGAGGAGACGTTCGAGCGAGAGATGGGCGCCCGCGAGTCGCGCTGGATCGACCAGGCGGGAAGCGCGATGCGAAAGGCGATCGCACATCTCGCGGCCGAGGCGAACGTACTGCCCGATGGCGCGCTGTCTCGCGAGGAACTCGTCGAGGCCGCGCGAAGGCTCCGAATGGTCGCCGCGACGATCGAGGCGAAGGCGCCGCGGCGGATGCCTTCGACGTCGGTCGCTCGGATCCGCGGAGCGGTCGAGGCGGCCGAGGAGGAGGGCTCTCGGCCATGAGCGACGACTTCCCCCAGGCACTCCAGACCGCGCTTCGAGCGGTCAACGAGATCTCGGGAGGCCAGGTGGCCTGCGCTCGATGCGGCCAGACGCCGGTCATCGCGCCCGAGACGATCGAGTTCCTACAGCGGCTTCACGGAGACGGCGCCCTCGCGAGGATGGACCCGGAGAACGTCCGGATGATCCTGTTCTTCACCGCGTTCGACGCGGGCTGGGGAGCCGCGGTCGGCGGCCCGAGCATCATCTGTCCCGACTGCGCCACCGACGATGACCTGGCTCGCGCCGTCGACCTCGTCGCGAACACGCGGATCATCGGCCACGGCTTCCCGAGCGATAACTAGCTAGGCGGGCGCGGCGCCTGCGTCGAGCCGGGCGGCCCACAGGTGGGCGAGCGTTCGCGCGGCGTCGAAGCGATCGACGACCTGAGCCTTCGCCTGCGCGCCGTCCTCGGGGTCGTACCAGGCGGCCTCGACGATGAGGCGACCCGGGAGCGCCGGGGCCGCGGAGATGGTCACCTCGCCGTCGCACTGACCGGCGCTGATCGAGAGGAACGCTCCTCGCTCGCGCTGAAGCACTCGCGCAAGGTAGACCACCGATCCGACGGCCTTGGGGCCTAAATCTTCAGCCGCGCGAGTTCGTCACCGTCTCCGGCGCGGACGGATCCTCATTATTCGTTTGAATATTGAGAGTCCGACGGACCGTCGTCCGGCTCGCCCCGACGACCTTCGCGATCGTCTCCTGAGCCTTCCGACCCTGCGGCGCCTTCGGCTTCGGAAAAGGTTCCGCGCCGGAACCTTTTCCTGGGCGCCCCTGCGGCGCTGGCTCTTCACCCGGTGTAGAGCCGCGGTTTACGCCAGGCTTCCCGACCTTCTCTCGTTCGAGCTTCGCGATCTCCCGCCCGCAGCGACGGCCTCTCTCATAAGGGCTCGTCCTCCTCGTCGTCCTCGGGCTCCTCCTCGTCGTCTGAGGAAGATTCCTCAGCGGTCGCCTGGATCGAACCCGTCCGCGGAGGTCTCACCAGCGCGTCTGAGGAAGATTCCTCAGACGCACGGCGATCGTTTCACCACCGTCTTTTGGTCGACGCCGATCACCGCGGCGATCTCCCGGCTCGACATGCCCTCCGCGGTTAGCCACGACCTCTCTCACGAGGGCCGCCGGATCTCGACGAGGAGGAAGCGATCCGGCGGCTGTCGCTCGCGATTGCCGGACCCGGCGCTCGGAGGTCCATCCGACGCCGAGCCCGGCATGTTGAACGATAAGCCGCGCGCCACACGAAGCCGAGCCGACCGACTTATGGTTACACCCTTACCAAAAAGGCGCTCATTAGCGGGACCTTTCTAGCTAAACGCACTAGCCGACGGTTGGCGCTGTTACTTACCGTCCGACGCTGGCCGTAGAACCAAGAAACCCGGACCGCGAAAGCGAACCCGGGCTTCTGGAAGTCGAACCGTGACGAGCGGCGCGACTTCGCTCAACATCCGAGGCAGCGGAGGCGAGCGGCGTGAACAACACGCTACCTCACCCGGAGGACGCGAAGACTAGTCAGAGTAAGCGGAGCGGCCCTCGCTGGGTCGGCGGCTTCGTGATCTGGTGGGGCGGCGAAGACTGGGAGTGGCGAACCTGCGTCGCGTGCGAGCGCCCGCTCCAGTCGAGGCTCGCCCGCGCGAACGGCTACTGCCCCGGCTGCGGGGTCCGAGTCGCCGCAACGATCGAGAAGCTCGTCGAGGAGCGCCGCCGTACCGAGCGCGCGCGAGCGCTGGAGGAGACTCGCCGCGGCGACGCCGCACGCCCGCATAACCGGGCGGCCCGCCATCGCGCGAAGGTGACGCGGCGTAGCGTCGTCGCTGCGACCGCTCCTCCGACGCCCGCGCAGATGACGCTGAGCCGCGCGCTCGCGGCCAAGACCGGAATCACGTTCGAGCAGCCGAAGACGCGCGCCCATGCAGCCGCGCAGATCGACGCGCTGCTCGCCCGCAAGAAGAAGACGAAGTAGGAGCGCGCCAGAGACCGGCCGCGGGCGGCGGCGGTCTCCTCATAGGCGTCAGCGGAGTAGTCGTTCCCGACTAGGGATCAGACGAGCGGACCTTCCGAAAAGGATGAGCTACCGCGCCAAGGCTTCGCGAAGCACCGCAGGATCAGTCGGGAGGCTCGCGCACTCTTTAGCGAACTGTTCCCGAGCGCAGCGATTTCACTTAACTACTAACGTTCGCGTCGCCGCGGTGCGTGTTACTGCTACCGCAGAGCGAAAGCAGAGAATCCGACGGAGAGCGAGAGCGACTCCGTCGCCGACGGGGGTCCGGGGGCTGTCGTAAAGCCCCCGGAGATTTTCCGCTAATTCACGCAGTGAACGTCCGATCACGCTAACCTCATCACGGATGACTAGTACGCCGCCGACAACGACTTTTGGTGACCGGCTTCGCGTAGCCCGCGAAGCCGTAGGGGTAACCCGCGAGAAGCTCGCCGTCGAGTCGATGATCAGCTGCGCCGCGCTGACCCGAACCGAGACGGGCCGGACCGAACCGACCCGCGCGACGGTGCTCGCGATCCTCCTCGCCTGCGACCGCCTCGGCATCGACCTGGAGGCCGCGGCATGAACGACCTCGCGCTTTACGAACGTCGCCTCAGCGCTGCTCGCGCGCAGCGGTCGAAGCTGTCGACCGTGCCGATCCCCGGGGTCGTTCCGATCGACGTCGCCGACCGCGAGATCGCTCGTCTGCGTCGCCGCGTACGCGACCTCGGACGTGCTTCTCACGTCGTGCGCCAGCGCATGGCGACCTTCGCCGCCGCGACCCGGGTCGTCCGGCCTTCTCGGCGTTCCCGTACTTCACGTCGCCGCACCGCGAGCGCGCGTTCGAGCGCGTCGTCGAGTCGCGGCGACCCTCCCGGCGGTCCGTTAGCCGGGCGAATCTTCGACGAGGCCCGCCGCGACCGGGCCGTCGAGGGCCAGAGCAGCACGCCTCTGATTCGGGTAGGCGGCGGCGTCGACGAGCGCGAAAGATTCTCCTCGCGACTCGCTGGCGCCGCCGCCGGGGTCGAGGCGACCCGATGAGCGACTTCGTCGACGTCGTCATCGCCGTCGATCCCACGACTCTGCTCGATACGGGCATCGACACGGTCAACGCGAACCTGACGGCGAACGGTTTCCCGAACTGGAGTCCCGCCGACGCGACGCTCGCGGTCATCACGCTCGGCGTGATCGCCCAGTGGGCCGCCGACATCGCGAACGTCGCCGCTACCGCGACACCGGCGATCTTTCGCACGTTCGGCACCCAGCTGCTCGGCGTGCCCTACGACGCAGGCGCCTACGCGACGGTCACGTCGACGTGGACCTTTACTGCGCCCGCTCCGACGGGCGGCTACACCATCCCCGTAGGCACCGGCATCGTCATCGACGGCGCCGCGTTCGAGGTCCAGCAGCAGGTCACGACCTCGACCGGCGCGACCTCCGCGAGCGTCGTCCTCGTCGCCGCCACGATCGGCGCCGCCTACAACGGACTCGGCGTCACGGTCGAGACGGTCGACCAGATCCCGTTCGTCGAGTCGATCACGACCGACGGAGCGACCGCGAACGGCGCCGACCAGGAGAGCGACGCGGACTACGCGACGAAGCTCGCCGCGATCCTTCAGCTTCAGGCGCCGCGGCCGATCACCGCGTCGGACTACGCGGCGATGGTGCTCTCCCTGCTCTGCGTACTTCAGACAGGCATTACCGTCGGGCGCGCAACCTCGATCGACGGCTACTACGCGAACTCGGCCAACTGCACGGCGAACATCGCTAACGCCACGGCAACGGTCACGGTCGTTACGCCGCCTTTCGTAGGAGCGATCCCCGCCGTCGGCGCGACCGTCACCGGGACGCACATCCCGACGAACACGACCGTCCTCGCGAGCCCGGCGCCGACGACGACGAGTTTCACCATGTCGGCGAACGCCACCGCGAACGCAACCGGCGAAACCATCTCGATCAGCGCCTGGACCAACGTCGCCGCGTCCGTCACGACGTTCGTCACCGACCTGCTCGGAAACAGCCTCAGCGGCGGCGACATGACCGCGCTCAGCGCCTGGCTCGAAGGATTCCGCGAGAACGGCCTCACGGCATTCGTCGAGCCGCCGTCGACGACCACGATCTACGTCACCGCGGAGATCCACGTTCTGCCGGGCTTTGTCGATACGGCCGTCGTCGCGAACGTCGAGACCGCGCTCGCCGCGTACCTCAGCCCGGCGACGTGGGGCAACCCGACAGGCGGGTGGCTCAACTACACCCAGGGCGGATCGACGGTCCGGTTCAACTCGATCGTCGGCGTCATCGAGAACGTCCCCGGGGTTCAGTACGCGCTCTCGGGACAGGTGTTCCTCGGGACGACCGCCAGCCCGAGCGGCACCTCAGACATCGCGCTCAGCGGACCCGCGCCGCTCGCCTACGCAGACCAGACGACGATCACCGTCACGGCGGACAACTGATGAGCGACGACCTCGCACTCCTCATCGCAGTAGACGACGACGTCGACCTCGTCGCTCGCCGCGAAACGAAGCGACTGCTCGACGAACTCCTCTGGACTGACTACGACGACAGCGACGACGACGTCGAGGACGTGGCTGCATTGACGGCGGTAGCTGGCACGAAGAAGGTTGCTGCGATCGGCGACAACGCGAACAGCGACGAGCACACGACCACCACCACGAGGACCGCCGCGAACGGGCGCACCCATGACTCGACCGATCGCCACAGTCGCAGCTACGAGACGTCATCGACGACGAACGACCGACGCATCACCAGACTGAAGAAGGACGACCGTTGCGACGATCGAGGAGATCGCGACGACGACGAGGCTCGCGACCGCGATCACGACGACCCCCAC
>DATGHN010000128.1:0-7087 GCA_035308005.1 Solirubrobacteraceae bacterium | reverse complement strand
GGCAAGACCGAGACCGCGCTGGCGCTGGCCGATGCGCGGCTATCTTCTGGCGGCGGGGGTCTACTTCGCCGGATCGATCAACGTCGCAGTCGTTGCCCTCGGGCACCGCCACCCTGTCGACGGCAGCGGCAACCTCTTGGGCTCGAACACGCCGTTCGGGGCGGCTGCCTGGTTCGACACCGTGATGAAGCCGATCTACGTGATCTTCTTCGCCTTCTGCCTGGCCTCGGTCGTCTATCAGCTGAGGAGCTTCCGCCTCTCGAGTGGCGAACGGCGCCAGCAGCTCAAATGGCTCGGCGCGGGTGCTGCGGTCGCGCTTGCCGTGCTTGCAACGGTCATGCTCTGGAAGTCGGCTCCGGCGTTTTTGGGCAACGTCGTCCTACCGATCGCGCTGATCGGCGTTCCGGTCAGCATCGGCGTTGGCATCCTTCGCTACCGCCTCTACGAGATCGATCGGCTGGTCAGCCGCACGCTGACCTACGCGTTGCTGACGGCGCTGCTGGCGGGCGTCTTTGTTGGCTTCATCGCCCTGACGACCAACACGCTGGCGTTGTCCGGCAGGGTCGGCGTGGCAGCCTCGACGCTAGCCGCGGCGGCGCTCTTCAATCCGCTGCGCGTGCGCATCCAGCGACTCGTCGACCGCCGTTTCAACCGTGCGCGCTACAACGCGGAGTCGACTGTTGCGGCGTTCACGACGCGCCTGCGCGAGGCCGTCGAGATCGACGCGATTCGCGCGGATCTGATCGACACCGTGCGCCGCGCCGTCGAGCCGACGCACGTGTCGGTCTGGATTCGCCGCTAGCAGCCGCGCGCTGCGCGCGTCGGTCAAGCTGTGGCGCGCCACCGATCAATCGACGAGGGGACGACGCATGAGCCAGCACGTTGACCCGCTGCGCTACCTGATCGACCGTCAGGAGATCCTCGACTGCATCCACCGGTACTGCCGCGGACTGGATCGCCATGACGACCTGCTCCTGGAGAGCGCCTTTCACCCGGACGCGATCGACAACCACGGATCGTGGAAGGGCGGACGCGAGGAGTTCGTTCGCTTGGCCAACCACGAATGCCACGAGGGGCTTCTCGCTCACCAGCACCACGTGACCACGCACAACTGCGACATCGATGGAGATGTGGCCCACACCGAGACCTACGTGCTGTTTATTCACCGACGCGGCGACGAACGGACGGTGCTGTGCGGCGGTGGCCGCTACATCGACCGCCTCGAGCGCCGCGGCGGCGAGTGGCGGATCGCACGGCGCAGGCTCGTCATGGACCTCAGCATGACGGCCGACGGGTCGGAGTTTGGGGCTTTCGCCGCGTATCCGAGCGGCCGCTGGGATGGCACGGACGTTTCCTACGAACGACCGCTCGAGATCCCGTCGTAGCGCGGTCGGGCTACCCCTGCGAGCGATCGGCCGCGAGGCGCTCGCGCAGGCCGCGAACCATCAGGACTGTCGTGGCGCCGTCGGCGAGGTCGCCGAAGATTACGATGGCGCGACGCCGCGCGCCGCTGCTCTTCAGGCGCGCGCGAAAGCGCAGGTGAAGCTCGGTGCTGCTCGCCGCGCGCGGCGTCAGGAGCAGAGCCCATGAGAACGGCGTGCCTCGCCGTTCGGTGCGGTAGACCAGGGCATGCAGCGCCTCGATGTGCGCCACCTCGAGCCATTCCCGCCGTCCTCCGTAGTCGGGTATCAGCTGGCCGACCTCGAGGTCCTGGTGCTCAGAGAGGATCGCGCGGCTGGCGCGGTGCCCGCGCGGGATGATCCGCTCCAGCCGCCGCGGGAGATACCAGCCGGCTCTCTGCTTGCCCAACTGCAGTAGCCAGGGCCAGATCTGCTCGGGTGTCGCCGCGATCAGCCAGCGCCGGTCGAAGATCATGTTGGCGTCGGCGACGAGCTCGTCGCCCGGGTGGCCGGGATCAGGGATGGCGGTCACTTGCGCCTCCAGGCTCGCAGGTCGGTGCGACCTCGCTGTGCGGCTCGATCGGTTCTGGCTCCGCCACCGGTAGGCCGCGAATGTTCCTCCTTGCCGCCGCCGCTGTCGCGTCGCGGGTGTGAGCGCCGACGCGTGGCGCTGCGCAGCCCCCCACGCGGTAGGCCCGCGTCGCGGGCCTACCGGGTCTTTACCGCGAGCCGAGCGGTCGACTCAGAGGGCGCTGGCGGCGGCGCTCAGGTAGCCGCCCTGCGTAGCGCTCAGCCAGCCGCCCTGAACAAGGGTCGTCACGTTGCGCTCGTACTCGCCGATAAAGAGCGCGTTGCGCGGACTGGGGGACATGCTCACCTGTTGGATGGCGATGCAGCCGACCGTGACCATCATGTCGGCCAACTCGCGCGACCAGGGCGAGCCGGACGCGAACCTCGCCGAGCCGGTGACCAATGACCACGTGGTCGCGCATATCCAAGCGGGGGTCGCGGGGGTCAGCGTGACCGTCGCGTTGAAGTTGCCAGTGCCCTGGGCGATCGGTGCGCGCGGGTCGCTCGGACCGCTCGTGCACAGGTCGGAATCCATGATCGATACGTTCCAGCTGAACGGGTTCGAAGCGGTCGTGAGCGCGTGAAGTCCGTCGGAGTAGAACGTGTCGCCACAGCCGACGTCGCCGAGGTAGATGCGAAGTTGCGTCGGGGCCGCGAAGGGGCCGATCGTCGCCCCGCTCACCGGGTCGCAGCCAACGCCGGTAGCGACCTGGACGTTGGGGCCGGAGTTGAGCTCGTAGCCATATGCGAGCCGATCGGCAGGACAGTTACCGGGGTTGATGGTGTCGTCGCCAAAGGCGGCGTTTGAGATCGTCGCGATGTCTCCCGCTGGAATCACGATCTCGGTGGTCGTCGGAACGGCGCTCGCGGTAGTCGAGAGGACGAGTGCCGCGAGGAGCGCCACGAAAGCGGCCCCTGCAAACTTGAATCTGGCTGCGGCCATGCCTGCTCCTCCGTTCGACGCGCGGGACGTGCAGTGAGTCGCGACGACCTCTCCGGTTCCTAGCGGCCTTTCTAGCATCTCCGCCAGCGCCCGCATGGGAAGTTTCTTTGGCCTGTGTGGCAGGAAGCTCCCCACCGGCGTGGAGAAACCTTTGGCCGTGGTCGAACGGCACCGTGGTTACCTGTCCGACTGACGGCCGTCGCGCCTGATTACCGACGCAGCGCAACGGTGAGTGCGACGGGAGCGACTCGTCGCATGCTGCTTGCCACACCGAAGGAGTCAGACAAAATGCTCGACCATTGCGAGGTTGGCCAGCGCGTCCGACACGCGATGGTCCCCGCGCGAACCGACGCGCCGCGGCCTTCACCGCAGCCGGCGGCGTGCGCTTGCCGAGGGTCGAAGTGATCCGCGACACACCCGAAGTGAAGTACCTCGTGCTCGTCGACCGCGCGGTGCCGTTCCTGCTCGCAAGAGTGCGCTGGCCAGACGTTGCCCAGGCCGTCAGCGAGGCGAGTCCGATTTGGATCGATGACCCTGGCCTGTTCGATCTGCCCTACGAGCCGAGCGCGGTGGCCGTCAGCTACGACCAGGCCGCAACGCTGGCCGCCGGATGGGGGAGCCGGCTCGACGCTCTCGTGACCGCCGACGCGCCGTCATACATCCGGCGGATGCCGGCGAACTGGTCCGATCTCTCGCCCTCGGAGCGCCACACCTGGGGCGTCGATTTTGTCGGCCGCAAGCGCGGCACGAGCCCCCGACTGTTTCTGCACGAGCTCGCGGCGCGCACGGGCGGTCGCTCTTCGGCACAAGCTACGCGCGCGGGAGCGGCCCGCCGCGCGCGCGCGATCGTCGATCGCGTCGCGACCAACGGCCACGGGTCGAAGCACGGCGCCGCGGCCACCGCCGCCGAGCGCAGGAGCTACGTTCGGGTCGAGCTCGCCGGTCGAGCTCACATTCGATCCGGTCACACGACGCTCAGCGCCGGCCTGGTCGATCTGAGCGAGCGCGGCGTCCGCTGCGTACTTCCCGACGCGAGGGCGGTGGTGGCGACGGGCGCGACGCTCGAAGGGCCATTCCTGCTCGAAGCCGAGGTCGGCGCGGCGCGGATCTGTCTCAACGTGGGCGGCGCCGTCAGCTGGAACCGCACCAACGGGAACGGCGCGGACTTCGGCGTCGCATTTGACGAACTCGCCGAGGGCGAGAGAGACGGTCTGAAACTGCTGCTGAGGCGGGTCGCCTGATGAGCGGGACATCGCTCGAGAGCGACGATCCGGCGGCGGAGCTGGCTTCGGTCGGCGCCCGGCAGTCCTCGACCGGCCTCCTCCGCGAGCCGGCGCCCCTCGCGCCGGAGCCCCGGGTCGACCATCCTCAGCACCGTCGAACCGGTGCGCTTTTGGCGAAGCTCGGTGTCTTCGTCGCCGTCGTGGCGGTGGCGGTACTCCTGCTGCAGGCGTTTGTCGTCCAACCCTTCTCGGTGCCGGGGGACGCGATGGCGCCAACGGTGCAGTCCGGCGACCGGATCCTCGTGCTCAAATGGGGCCTTCTCGAAGGCCCGATCCGGCGCGGCGAAATCGTTGTCTTCCATCCGCCGCGCTCGCTGCCCTGCACCGTCGTCGGAGGCCATGCCGGAGATCTGGTGCTGCGAGTCCTCGGCCTGCCGGGCGAGCGGATCGAGTCGAGCGCGGGCGCGATCCTTGTCGACGGACGCCCTCTCCGCGAGCGCTCATGGTACGACCCGCGGTTCGGCCAGATCGGCTCGACGCCGATCCCGAGTACCACCCTGGCGCCGAGCCAGTACTTCGTGATGGGCGACAACCGATCAGACGCCTGTGACTCCCGGCTCTTCGGTGCCATTTCGAAGACGTCGATCGTCGGCGAGGGAATCGCCGTCGTCGGACGCGGCGGTCATGTCTTCTTCGGGACGCTGTGACGCAGCCAAGCTCGCGCCGAGGCGACCAGCGCTCCGCTCACTGATCGCGCTCCTCTTGGCGAGCCTGCTGGTCGCCGGGTGTGGCAGCGCCAGGTCCTCGTCGCCGAGCATCGCGCTGCTCCCGGCATCGGTCGCGAACGGCCACGCGAGCGAGTGGACCGCTCGCTGCCCGCTCGCTCCTGTGGCTGGCAGCGGCTGCGCAGCCGCCGGGCCCGCCTTCGGATCTGCCCAGCTGAACGGCGACGAATGGAACCTCGGCGGCGCTGCGAAGGACGGCTCATTGGACATGTCGGTGCGCCGCAACGGCGCGGTGACGATCGCCGGCGACTTCGCTCGCACCCCACCCTGCACCCGCGCCGACTGCCTCGCACCGAGCGCGTACACCTGGGTGCGCGGCTATCCGAACGTGCTCTACGGCATCAACCAGTGCTTTGGCGCCACCTCGCCGCGGCCGTCGCCGCGACTGGCCCTGCCGATGCGAGTGGATTCCATTCCCCGCGATCTGGTCTCGGTGACCGACTACTCAGCTCCGACCTCGGGGGTCACCTACGACGTCGCCTACGACGTATGGCTGCACCCGACGGGCACCAAGCGGCCGTGCCGCACACAGGGGACGCTCGAGATATTGGTGTGGACCGACTACGACTCCCGCGCCCTCCCGCCGGCCAGCCTCGAGGTGGGGACCGCCACGACGCACTTTGCCAAGACGGCGCGATCCGGTTCGCAGACGTGGTCGATCTACGCGAGCAACGTCTTTCGCAGCGGACGAACAGCGCCGTGGGGCGGCACGCTCTGGTTCGTTCCCAGCCGTGCCGACGTCGTGGCCCGCGGGTGGGTGAGCGTGGACTTGAGCGCCGTCTTCGCGGCCGCCGGACGGCTTCTGAGCGACGACTACGGATGGTCCGCACTCGGAAGCAGCCACTGGCTCGACACCGTGTCCTTCGGCGTTGAGTACGGCCCGTCTAGCGGAATGCCGCTTGACCCGAGCCCGTCGCGATTCGCGGCTCGCGTCTCGGCCTACTGCCTCGACGTCCGCGCCAGCCTTCTCGACGCCGTCTGCGGGAGCAAAGGCTCGCAGTGACGCACGCGCTCCTTGTCTCGACTGTACGGCAGAAAAGCGCGGCTGCGCCTGGGGAGAAATGGGCCGGAGTTTTGGAAGATCCTGGGGCCAGCAGCGAGTCGCCCGCCGGTAACTTGCTTGCCTGGTGCGCCGGGCACGTTTGCGGCGTGCGTCCCGCGACAGACGAGTTTGAATGCTCCTGAAATTCAGTCCCTACGCACTATTCGTTCTGTCCTTCGTCCAGCTGGTCGTCTCGACCGTGCTGGTCCTGAGTCCGGCGCGCTCGATCGGCATCCGCCTGCGCGCCGGGTCCAGGATCGTCGAGGTAATCGCCAGCACCATCGGCGCCGTGGCCATTTCCGCCGTTGCCTGCGTGCTGACACACGTGCTGTGGGGACTATCGATGGCGAGCCTCGAGACGGCTGCGCTGCCGCTCGTGATCGTGTCGATCGTCGTGATCGCTCTGCAGCCGGAGCGCAATCTCGTCGGCCAAATCTTCTACGCGGCGTTCGGTGCAGCGTCCGTCGCCTTCATCGTGTGGGCGGCCTACATCGCGGTCTTTGCCACCAACTCGTTCCTCGAAGCACTGACGGCTTCGCTTGTGCTCATGCTCGATCTTGCGGCACTCGTGGTGTGGATGTCCAACATCAACTACCAGAGCGACGTGTTGTGCCGTTCGCGACGAGGACGCCCACTGCCCAAGGCGGACCCGAGTTACCGCCCGATGGTTTCGATCCACATCCCGGCCCACAACGAGCCCCCCGAGCTGCTGATCGAAACGATCAAGGCGGCAGAACAGATCGACTACCCGGACTTCGAGATCGTCGTCATCGACAACAACACGAGCGATCCCGCCGTATGGGGCCCGGTCGAGGAGTACTGCCGGGATCGGCCACGTGTCACGTTCGTCCACGCCGACCCGTGGCCCGGCTACAAGGCGGGAGCGTGCAACCTCGCTCTCCGCCGCTACACCGATCCGCGCGCCGAGATCATCGCTCTCATCGACGCCGATGACCTCGTGCAGCCCTACTACCTGCGGGAGACCGTCTCGTACTTCTCCGACCAGCGGATCGGCTTCGTGCAGACCTTTGAGGGCAACCGCGACTTCGAGGGCAGTCCTTACTACACGGCCTGCGTCGACTCTTTCCAGGCCTTCTATCTGTCGGTGATGTCGTCGCGCAACG
>DATGHN010000127.1:0-4154 GCA_035308005.1 Solirubrobacteraceae bacterium | reverse complement strand
GGCCGCTACGTCGCCGCCTGCGGGGCCACCGAATACATGACGCGCTGCCGCGACGGCCAGGAGGAGTGGTCGATCGAGGGCGTCTGCAAGGAGTTCGACCGCCTGCTGGCGACCGGCCGCTTCGTCGCGATCGGCGAGTCGATGCCCTACATGCCCGTGCCCTATGACCCCAAGCGACCGGTCAGCCGTGTCGAGGCGGTCACCAACATGCTCGCGATCGCCGAGGTCGCCGCCCGCCACAAGGTCGCGCTGCGCTACCACACGGGCATCCCGATGGGCTACACCGCGGCCTACTCCTACGGCTTCCTCGGCCCCGCCAACTCGAACCCGCTGTGGGGCCACGACATTGCCGCCGCCTTCCCCGACCTGACGCTGATCTTCGACCACGGCGGCATCCAGGCCTGGTGGTGGGAGCGCTGGTACGAGGAGTGCCTGAACGTCGTCGGCGCGCACGACAACGTCTACGTCGAGACGGGGCTCTGGTGGCGCGAGCTCTACGAGCGCCCGCTCGTCGATCCCAACATCGGCCCCGAGAAGCTCCTCTGGGGAACCGACTGGGGCGCGAGCATGCAGATCTACTCCCAGCTCGGCCGGACGCCGCCGAGCTACGCGGTCCAGCTTCGCAAGGAGGGCATCGTTCACTACCAGGTTGACTACTGGGGCTGGAGCCTTCGCGAGCTGACCTCGCTGCGCCTCGCCCAGGACGACATGAACCTGATCCTCGGCGGCAACGCGGCGCGCGTGTTCAACCTCGACGTCCCCTTCACGCGCCTCTTCAAGCCGCCGTCGGATCGCCTCGGCCGCTCGTCGCGATGACGCTGCCCGAGTTCGAGCGCACGCTCGACGGCGTGATCGCCTGCGAGCTGCTCGAGCTGAGCGCCGAACGCGTCCGCGCGCGCGTCCGCGTTCACGATGCGATGCGCCAGCGCTTCGGCGTCGTCCACGGCGGCGCCTACTGCGCCTGGGCGGAGATGCTGGCCTCCGAGGCGACCGTCGTCGGCGTGGCGGCCGAGGGCAACATCGCGATGGGGATGTCCAACTCGACGCAGTTCCTGCGCGCGGCGCGCGAGGGGGTGATCACCGCCGAGGGCCGCGTTCGCCGCCGCGGGCGAAGCGTCTGGGTCTGGGACATCGACTTCAGCGACGAGCAGGGCGCGCTGTGCGCGATCTCGCGCGTCACGCTCGCCGTGCGCCCGGCCCCGGAGGGCGGGCCGCGGCCGCTCGCCGTTCAGTCGCCTTCGTAGCGCCCGTGGCTGACCCACACGGCGCGGACCTCCTCATCGCCCTCGTTGTGGAGGCGATGAGGGACCATCGAGCGGAAGCTGATCGAGTCGCCGGGCTCGAGCACGTGCTCCTCGAAGCCGACGGTCACGTGCAGCGTGCCGTTCAGCACCAGCCCGAACTCGCGGCCCGCGTGGCGCATCAGTGTGCCGTCGGGGCTCGAGCTTCCGCCGGGGCCGTAGACGGCGATGATGAACTCGACCTCGGGGTCCTCCCAGGTGATCATCCGCTGCCAGTCGATGCCCGTCTCGAGGCGGATCTCGCGCCGCTCATCCGAACGGCAGACACTCGCGGCGCCGGCGCTCTCGGACACCGCCGCGGCCGCGGCCGCCGTGCCGCGCTCGACGGTCGTCGAGCCGAGGCCGGCCCGCTCGAAGATCTGATCGACCGACATGCCGAGCTCGGAGACGATCGCGATCAGCGTCCGCACGGAGGGCTGGATCTTGCCGGTCTCGATCTGCGACACGAGGCTCGGCGAGACCTCGATCCGCCGCGCCAGCTCGCGCAGGCTCATCCCCACGGCGAAGCGCCGCTCGCGCAGCTGCGCCCCGACGGGCGGGCCTGAATCGAGGGCGATTAGCCGCTCTGCGGCGGTCTGGTCCGTCATCGTCGCAACATCTTAGGGTCGGGTCGGCGCATGCGCCGACCCGCGGGTGGGTGCATGCACCCACCCGAACGAAATGTCGGTGTTAGTGGGCTGCCGCCCCCTGAAGCTCTGCGGCGCCCTCGAGCGCCCCGCGGACCCATTCGATCTCCCGGCAGACGTAGTCGACGATGTCGCCGGTCTTCAGTTCGTCCGGCAGCACGTCCCAGGTGTAGGTCTCGATCTCCAGCTGCGCCGACAGCGGCAGCGCGCGGTGCACCTCGAGCGCGTCGGCGATCGCGTCGCGCGTCGTGCGGAACGGGCCGAGGTCGTCGAGGAAGACGGGGACGTGGAAGTGGACGCGCCACTCGCGCGGTCCGGGGTCGGCGCGCAGCGCGGCGAGCGCGTCCTCGAGGTTGAGGTACTTGGTGATCGCGCCGTCGCGGCGCTCCATCGTCTGGGTCAGATAGACCGTGTCCGAGAAGCGCTCGAGCAGCTCGACCGCCTCCTCGCTGACCTCCGGCACCTTCAGCGCCGCCGCCTCCTGGAGCTTGAAGATCGGCACCCCGGCGTCGACCAGCTTGGCGAGCGAGTCGGCCATGTTCTCGTACTCGAGCGACAGGTGGCAGGTGTCGAAGACGATCCCCAGGTGGCGGCGCAGCGCGACGTGGGCGTCTGCGATCGCGAGGCCCGTCATCCGCGCCAGCGTCCGCGCCGCCTCGCCGGTGAAGAGGAAGCCCTTGAAGTAGTCGACGGTCTCGTCCGTCGTCTCCAGGAAGCAGTACGGCTCGGGCTCGATCGCGAGCGTCACGGTCTGACCCGTCGTCCGCTCGAGCTCGACAAGGTGGGCGGCGACGTTGAGGACGTTCTGCGTGTAGGCGGCGACGACGTCCGAGCCCGTCACGTTCGGCTTGAAGCCGAGCGGCGCCGTCTGGATCGAGGGGTCCACGTAATCGGGCGAGATCTCGGCGAGGATCGTCGCGACCTCCATCGTGTACTGCGTGCGCTCGGCCGTGCGCCAGTCGGGCTCATAGACCTGCTCCTTGACGCGCTGGCCCTTGAACGGCCCGTACGGGAAGGCGTTGGCGGTGTAGACGTAGAGGTCGCTTGAGTCAAGGAAATCCTTAAGCTCGCGCCGCGCCGGCTCGTCGGCGGTCAGCTCGCGCGCCGAGGCGGCCGACAGACGCAGGCAGACGCCGAACGGGGCGTCCGGGGAGACGCGCTCCTTGACCTTCGGGACGTAGGTGCGCAGGCTGTCCCACATCTCGGGCCACGTGTCGCCCGGGTGGACGAGGGTCGAGTAGGTCAGGTGGCCGAGTCCGTTGCCTAGGTTCATCAGATCTCTCTCTCAGGTGACCGTCTCGAGACGGCCGGTGGACGCCGAGCGCACGACGGCCTCCGTGACCGCCGCGCCGTGGACCATCTCGTCTAGGGAAATCGGGAACGGCTCGCCCCCCGCCGCCGCGCCCGCGAACGATTCGAGCGCCGCGCGCGTGATGTCGAGGCGCTCGGCCTCCCACTCCTGCGCCGGGCCGCCCACCGGCTGGAAGCGGATCTTTGAGAACAGCTGCGTGCGGCGCTCCTCCGAGGAGGCTCCGGCGACGTGCGTGAGCCCCTCGAGGCGCACCCAACCGCCGGAGGCGAAGACCTGGAAGCTGAAGCCCGGTCCGGTGGCGGTCATCGTCCCCAGATACCCCGACATGCCGTCGCGCATGCGAAACAGCATCGATGTGGTGTCGTCGGCGTCGATCGCGATGACGCGGCGAAAGCTCTGGCAGTAGACGCTCTCGATCGGCCCGCAGAGGTCGATCATCCCGTCGATCGCGTGGACGCCCATCGGCGTGAGGCCGCCGCAGGGGGTCTCGTCGCGCTGCGCGCGCCAGGCCTCGGGCTGGAGCTTGAGCGCGTTCGGGAAGGTCATCGTCGCCTCGATGTGCTCGACCGTGCCGAGCTCGCCGCTTCGGATCCGCTCGCGGAGCTTGGTCATCTCGGGGTGAAAGCGGCGGTTGTAGCCGAGGCCCAGCGTGACCTTGGCGGCGCTCGTCGCATCAACGGCGGCCTGCGCTTCGGCCTTGGTCAGCGCGAATGGCTTCTCGCAGAAGACGTGCTTTCCGGCGCCGGCGGCGGCGATCACCTGGGCGGAGTGCTGGGAGTGCGGCGTCGCGAGCACGACCGCGTCGACCGAGCGATCCGCGACCACCGCGTCGAGGTCCTCGTGCAGCGCCAGTGAGTGCTCCTGCGCGAAGTCGCGCACGTCGTCGCTCTGCGTTCGCGTCGCCGCGGCGACGAA
>DATGHN010000126.1:0-7431 GCA_035308005.1 Solirubrobacteraceae bacterium | reverse complement strand
GCGTCGAGGACCTGATCCAGGCGCTCTTCCTGCGCGGCGACGTCTACGGGACGACGCACCTCTACTCGGGCCAGGAGGCCGTCGCGGTCGGCTTCGCGAGCGCGCTTGAAGAAGACGACCGCGTGGCCTGCACCTACCGCGGACACGGGCACGCGCTCGCCCTCGGGACCGACCCCGGGGCGCTCGTCGCGGAGCTGCTCGGACGCGAGACGGGCGTCAACGGCGGCCGCGCGGGATCGATGAACATCATCGACCTCGACCACGGCCTGATCGGCTGCTTCGGAATCGTCGGCGGCAGCATCGCCGCGGCGACGGGCGCCGCGCTGGCGCTGCGTGGTAGCCGGCGCCTCGCCGTTGCCTACTTCGGCGACGGCACGACCAATCAGGCCTACTTCTTCGAGTGCCTCAACTTCGCCAAGGTGTTCTCGCTGCCGATGGTCTTCGTCTGCGAGAACAACGGCTACGGCGAGTACACGCCGATGGCGCAGGTGACCGCGGGGGAGATCTGCGCGCGCGCGAGCGCGATGGAGATCCCCGCTCGCACGGTCGACGGAATGGACGTTCGCGCGACGCGTGCCGCGGCGCTCGAGATCTTCGCGTCGGTTCGCGCCGGCGGCGGGCCGGTCTTCGTCGAGGCCCGCACCTACCGCTTCGTCGGCCACTCGCGCAGCGACCCCGGGCGCTATCGCCCGGACGGCGAGCTCGCCGAGTGGCAGAAGCGCGACCCGCTCGTGGTCGCGCGCGAGTGGATCTCTGAGAGCTTCGAAGGCGGTGTCGAGCGCCTGGCGGCGATCGACGACGAGGTGGCGGAGCTGATGGCGACGATCGAGGCGAATGGCCTCGCCGCGCCGTTCCCGACCGCCTCGCCGAGCAGCGAGTTCGCGCAGTAGTCCGTTCAGTAGCCGTTTGACAGCGCGCTAAGGATTGCTTAGCGTCTGCGCTCGCGGCAGTAGATACGGACTAGGGAGGGAGAGCAGGTTGGCGAGAGCGATCCTCGGCGGGGATCAACGATGTGGGGCGGTCGCGGACGAGTCCGCCGGCGCCACGACCGCCGCGCGGATCGACGGAGCGGCGGCAGGGCCGCAGAACGATCGTGGCTGGCCCCCCCGCTAGGGACAACGAGGAGTCGGGGGCGGGCAGGGCGCCGGCGGTGTCCCGCGGTGCGATGGCCGCCTTCGGCCGCCTGCAGCCGCCGCGCTACTCGGCGATCTGGGTCGCGACGGCGCTGCTGTTCGCCTTCAGCCCGCTGCTTGCCTCGAACAGCCTGACGGGCTCGGCGCTGCTCTCGATGCTCCCGTTCGCCGCGCTTCTGTCGATCGCCTCGATCGGCCAGACGCTCGTGATCCAGCAGCGCGGCCTCGACCTCACGGTCCCGGGAATGATCCTGCTGACGACCGTGATCCTGACCCAGCACGCCGGCGGGGTCGGCTCGCGGCTGCCGGTCGCGATCCTGCTTGTCGTCGTCGCCTGCGTCGCCTCGGGGGTGTTCAGCGGGATCGCGGTCACGCAGTTCGGGATTCCGCCGCTGGTTGCGACGCTCGGCGTCAACGCGCTGCTGATCGGGACCGTCTACCAGCTCACCAGCGGCCAGGCGACGGCCACGAGCCCGTCGAACCTGACGAGCTTCGCCGCCGGGAAGACGATCGGCATCCCAAACACCGCGGTGGTTGCCGTGATCGCCATCGTGATCGCCGCCGCGCTGCTACGAACGACGATCGTCGGCCGCCGCTTCGTCGCGGTTGGCGCCAGCCCGGCGGCCGCGCGCGCCGCGGGGATCCCGGTCAACGCGTATCTGATCGCGACCTACGTACTCGCGAGCCTCAGCTATGGGCTCGCGGGGATCCTCTTCTCGGGCTACTTCCCGACCCCCGGCCTGAGCGCGGGCTCGACCTACCTGCTGCCGACGATCGCCGCGGTCGTTCTTGGCGGCACGTCACTTGCCGGCGGCACCGGCAGCGTGGTCGCGACGGCGGTCGGCGCGGTCTTTCTCACGCAGTTGCAGCAGATCCTCACCGCCAACGGCGCCGCGGAATCGGTCGACTTCATCATCCAGGGCTCGATCATCGCCGCCGGCATGCTGCTGAGAAACGTGCCCTGGCGGCGCATCTGGTCCCAGATCGCGGCCGGCGCCGCGCCCGGCGAGGGGCCGAGCGCCACTCCGGCAGCGGCGGAGGCAGGCCCATGAGGCCTCACAAGACGTGCGGAGGCAGGCCGGTGGGATTCCCCGCGGCCTTCGAACGAACGGCGGTGCCGGGCGGTTGTCCCGGAGCGCCCGGCGAAGCAATCCATCCACCCAGGTTGAGGAGGAGGTAGTAGATGAGAAGGATCGGACAACGCGCGGCGAAGGCCCGCAGGGGCAGGTTTGCCGTGCCTCTGGCGGTCGCGCTGGTCGCGCTCGTCGCGACAGCAGCCGCGTTTGCGGCGAGCGGATGGCCGACTGCGTCCCAGGAGGTCGCAAGCTCAGGCGTCCAGCCGAACATCAAGTTCTGTGGGACCAAGCCGATCACCCTGGCCGTCGAGGACGGCTTCGGTATCAACGCCTGGTCGCAGGAGTCCTATGCCGCCGTCAAGTCGACGGCCGCCCAGTGCAAGAACGTCAAGGTCATCGCCGCCGCCGGCGGTGGCGTCGAGACGACCGCGATCCAGGACATCAGCCAGGCGGTCGCGCAGGGCGCGAACGCAATCACGGTGATCCCGGACTTCGGCAGCGCCGAGCTGCCGGCGATCCAGTCGGCTACGAAGGCCGGCGTCAAGGTCGTGCCGTGGGGAGCCGCTCCGGGCGGCGCCGCGGGCACCGACTACGTCACCTACGTCGACTGGAACGACGGCTACGCCGGGACGCTGTGGGCGAACTGGATGGTCAAGGCGCTCCACGGTCACGGAAACGTGATCTACACGGGCGGTCCGGCCGGCAATCCGGTCGGCGCCGATCAGCTGGCGGCGATCGTCGCCGTCTTCGCCAAGCACCCCGGGATGAAGCTCCTGACCGGCAACAAGACGTGGCCGGTGACCAACTGGGATCCCGCGACCGCCGCGACAATCACGGCGTCGCTGCTCTCGCAGTATCCGAAGATCAACGGCATCATCTCCAACTACGGCACCGACGCGCTCGCGAGCGCCCAGGCGTTCCAGAAGGCCGGCCGCAAGCTGGTCCCGATCGCAACGCTTGACGCAAACGGCCTGTCGTGCCTCTACAAGGCCAAGAAGGTCCCGCTGCAGACGATCTCCTCGCGTAACTGGCTCGGGCGCATCGCGGCCCGCAAGGCGATCGCGGCGGCCGAGGGCATCAAGAACCTCGAGCCGAGCCTGATCAGCCTGCCGGCGTGGGAGGACACACTGGCCGGCAAGCCCTACCGCTGCGATCCGCATGCGGCGCAGGACTTCTATCCCTCCAACAAGATCACGACTGCGACGATCACGCAGTTCGGATCGAGCAGCTAGCAGCAAGCAGTGGACTCCCCGCCCGTGGTCCTGCGCCTGAGCGACGTCGTTAAGACGTTTCCGGGCGTCGTCGCGCTGAAGGGCGTGACGTTCGAGGTCCAAGCCGGCGAGGTGCACGCGCTCGTCGGCGAGAACGGCGCGGGGAAGTCCACGCTGATGGCGGTAGCGGCCGGCTCGACCGTCCCCGACTCGGGGACGGTCGAGATCGGCGGCAAGCGACTCGAGGCGGCATCGCCGCTGGCGGCCCAGGCGCTCGGCCTGGCGATCGTCTATCAGCACCTTTCGATCCTCGAGGACCTGACGGTCACCGAGAACATGGTCTTCGCAATGCCTGCCGCCCAGCGGCCGCCGATGTCGCGCGCCGGCGCCTGGACGCGCGATCGCCTCGCCGCCGTCGGCGCGGCGATCGATCCAGCAGACCGCGTCAGCGACCTCAGCACCGCCAATCGCCAGCTCGTCGAGATCGCCAAGGCGCTCGCTCTGGACGCCAAGGTGCTGATCCTCGACGAACCGACCGAGGCGCTCACACGCGTCGAGAGCGATCGGTTGTTTGAGAACATCCGCGCGATCCGCGACCAGGGGACCGCGGTCGTCTACATCTCCCACCGTCTTCCCGAGGTCAAGCGCGTCGCCGATCGCATCACGATCCTGCGCGACGGCGAGACCCGCGGCACCTTCGACGCCACCGACATCTCCGAGGGCGAGATCCTGCGCCTGATCATCGGTCGTGCCGTCGAGCAGGTCTTCCCCGGCAAGCGCGACGAGGCCGAAGCGGCGCAACCGCTGCTGTCGGTCAGCGCCTTGAGCGGCTCGGGCTTCCATGACATCTCCGTCGACGTCGAGCCCGGCGAGATCGTCGGCCTCGCCGGCGTCGAGGGTAACGGTCAGCGCTCGTTCCTGCGCGCGCTCGCCGGCATGGCCGCGGCACAGGGGCGGGCCGCGATCGCCGGGCGCGCGCTTCGGCTCGGCCGTCCGACGCGGATGCGCTCCGCCGGCCTGATTCACCTGCCCGGCGATCGCCATCGGGAGGGGGTCATGTTGAGCCTCGGTGTGCGCGAGAACGTGATGCTGCTCGCGCTGCGCGACGCCTCGCGCGGCGGCTTCGTGCGCCGCGTGCTCGAGCGTCCGCTCGTCTCGCGCCAGATCGAGCGCCTCGGCGTCAGGACGCCGACGCAGGAGACGCCCGTCTCGTCGCTGTCGGGCGGCAACCAGCAGAAGGTCCTCTTCGCGCGCGCGCTGCTCGGCGAGCCGCGCGTGCTGCTTGCCGACGAACCGACCCGCGGCGTCGACGCCGGCGCGCGCATCGACCTCTACCAGGTGATGCGCGACGCGGCCAACGGCGGGCGGGCCGTGGTCGTTCTGTCCTCCGACGCCGTCGAGCTGCAGGGCCTCTGCGATCGCGTGCTGGTCTTCTCGCGCGGTCACGTCGTGCGCGAGCTCGAGGGCGAGGCGATCAACGAGGAGAACATCACCGGCGCCGCGGTCACCTCCGACGGCGAGCGCCATAGCGGCGAGCTGGCGCCGGGCCAGCTGCGGGCGCGGCGCCTTCGCCGCTTCATCTCCGGCGACTACCTGCCGTCGCTCGTGCTGGCCGTGCTGATCGCCGTGATGGCGATCGCCACGCAGATCGACAACAGCCGTTTCCTCACCCCATACAACCTGCAGGCGACGCTGCTTCTGGCGAGCGCTCTGGCGTTCGTGAGCATGGGCCAGCTCGTGATGATGCTGACCGGGAACTTCGACCTCTCGGTCGGGCCGCTGATGGGCCTCGTCACGGTCGTGGTTTCGTTCTTCTGGGGCACCGGACAGGGCGCCGGCGACCTCCTGCTCGGCATCATCGCGGTGATCGGCACAGCGTTAGCGGTCGGCCTCGTCAACGGCGGCCTTGTCCGGGGCGGACGGCTCAGCGCGGTCCTCGCCACGCTTGCGGCCTACATCGTGATCCAGGGCGTGGCCCTGCAGCTTCGCCCGCAGGAGGCAGGGCAGCTGCGCCCGAGCATCACCGCCGGGATCAACACCGATGTGGGCTGGTTCCCCGTTGCCGCGATCGCCGCAATCGTCATCGCGATCGTCGCCGAGCTAATTCTGCGGCGCACCCGCGGCGGGCTTCAGCTGCGCGCCGTCGGCTCCGATGAGACGCGCGCCCACCGCCTTGGCGCGCGTGTCAACCTGACGGTCGTTGCCGCGTTCGTGGTCTGCGCGCTGTTCGCCGTCGCCGCCGGCATCATGCTGGCCGGTCAGATCGGCATCGGCGACGGCGATCCGACGCTGAGCGCCAACTACACGCTGACGAGCATCGCCGCCTGCGCGCTCGGCGGAGCGAGCATCTACGGCGGGCGAGGCTCGTTCATCGGCGCGCTGTTGGGGGCCGTGCTGTTGACGGAAGTCGTCGCCGCGGTGCCGTTCCTGCAGATCCCGCTCTCGTGGAACGACTGGACCCCGGGGATCATGATCCTTGTTGCCGCAGGTATCTTCTCGCGGGTCCGCGGTGGTCGCGGAGCGCTGCTCGGAACGGGAGAAACAGGATGAGCGAAGCGGTTGAGTTCAGGGCAGCGATCCGCGAGGCGCTCGACGAGGAGCTCGCGGCCGATCCGACGGTCGTCATCTTCGGCGAGGACGTCGCGGCCGCCGGCGGGGTCTTCGCCGTCACGACGGGCCTGTTTGAGAAATACGGTCCCGAGCGCATCTTCGACACCCCGATCTCCGAGCTCGCGATGACGGGCGCCGCGTTCGGCGCCGCCGTCAACGGCATGCGCCCGGTGCTGGAGATCATGTTCGGCGACTTCCTCGCGCTGTCGATGGACAGCCTGATCAACCAGGCCAGCAAGTACTGGTTCTTGACCGGCGGGCGCCAGAGCGTGCCGCTGGTGATCCGCTCCGTCGTCGGCGCCGGTGGCCGCTTCGGCGCGATCCACTCGCAGATGCCGGTTTCCTGGCTGATGGGGGTGCCGGGACTGAAGATCGTGACGCCCTCGACGCCGGCCGCGGCCAAGGGGCTCCTGAAGTCCGCGATTCGCGACCCGAACCCGGTGCTCTTCTTCGAACACAAGCGCCTCTATTCGAAGAAGGGCGCCGTCAACGACGGAGAGCTGATCCCGCTAGGCCTCGCCGAGGTCGTCCGCGAAGGCAGCGACGTCACGCTCGTCAGCGCCATGAAGAGCGTCGACGACTGCCTCGAGGCGGCCGAGAAGCTCGGCGCGGACGGCATCTCGGCGGAGGTGATCGACCTGCAGACGCTTCGGCCGCTCGACTCGCAGACGGTCCTGCGCTCACTCGCCAAGACCAACCGGCTCGCTGTCGTCGAGGAGGGGCCGCTCACCGGTGGCTGGGCCGGTGAGGTTCTGTCGCTTGCCGTCGAGCACGGGCTCGGCGACATCGACGACGCCTGGCGGATCACGACGCCCGACTCGCCGGTCCCCTACAGCCCGCCGCTCGAAGACGACTTTCTCCCAGGCGCCGAGCGGATCGCCAGCGAAGTCCGCGCGCGCCTTTAGTCGTGCCAACCGTTCACGAACACAGGAGACCCACAGATGGCTGACAAAAAGGTGATCGCGGTCGTCGGCGCAACCGGCGCCCAGGGGGGCGGTCTCGTGCGGGCCATCCTCGCGGACCCCGATGGCGGATTCAGCGCGCGTGCGATCACGCGCGATCCGAGCTCCGAGAAGGCGCAGGAGCTGGCCGCGCTCGGCGCCGAGGTAGTCGCCGCGGACGTCGATGACGAGGCGAGCCTGGAGCGTGCCTTCGCGGGCGCCCACGGCGCTTTCTGCGTGACCTTCTTCTGGGCCCACTTCTCGCCCGAGACCGAGCTCGCGGAGGCCGCCAACATGGCGCGCGCGGCAAAGGCCGCCGGTGTCGAGCACGTGATCTGGTCGACGCTCGAGGACACACGCGAGTTCATCCCGCTCGACGACGATCGCATGCCCACGCTCGGCGAGCGCTACAAGGTTCCCCACTACGACGCCAAGGGTGAGGCAAACCACATCTTCAGCG
>DATGHN010000125.1:0-3428 GCA_035308005.1 Solirubrobacteraceae bacterium | reverse complement strand
TACCAAGGGTTACGCGCGCATCCCGTTCATGTGGGCCGCCGAGGGTGATGAGGTATTCCGAGTCTCGATGCGCCGGCAGGCCGAGGCGTTTGCGCGGGCCGTCGGCGGAGGTGTCTGTGAGGGCGCGCAGGCACCCGACGCGATCGCCGCGCAGCTCGTCGCAGCGCGGGCGACTGAAGCGCTGCGTGATGGCATTGTGGATCCCGCAGGCGCTGCGCCCGAGGAAACGACGCGATCGACCTGATCGCGGTCGCATCCCAATCAGGATCGCCGCCGTGCGCCCAGCCGACTGACCGCGAGCGCGCGCCGCGAATCCGCTCGTGACTGCCCGCAGCGGACGAGCAGCCTGATGGCCATTCTGACCGGCCTGCTCGCTGCGTTTGTGTGGGGCAGCGGAAACCTCGCGGCATCACGCGCCAGTCGCGCCATGTCGCCCGAATCGCTGCTGGCGGGGATTTCGCTGGTCGGTCTGGCCCTGTGCGCTCCGTTCCTAATTGCCGAGGGCGCGCCGCATGACACTTCGATTGGCCCACTGTTCTGGCTCGCACTCGGCGGCGGAGCAAACATCGCGGGACTGTCACTGCTTTACGTCGCCTACCGGGCTGGCGACGTCTCGCTGGTTGCGCCGATCATCGCCACGGAAGGCGCCGTCGCGGCGGTGATCGCGATCGCCGCTGGCGAAAGCCTGCAAGCGATCGTGGTCGTCCTCTTGGCCGTGATCGTGCTCGGGATCGTGCGCACCGCCGACGCGAACACGGGCCCGATTGCCGCGACCGGCCGGTTCAACTGGGGCGTGGTTACCGTTGCGTGCGTGGCCGCGGTCTGCTTCGGAGTCGGCCTTTACGCCACGGGTCGCGCCTCGGCTCATGAGCAGTTCGGGTGGATCGCCGCCTCCCCGCGCATCGTTGGGGTCATTTTCGTGGCGTTGCCGCTGGCGCTCCGCCGTCGGATCCGGATTACTCGGATCGGCACGCCTGCGCTGCTCGTGTCCGCGTGCGGCGAGGTCGGGGGCTTCATGCTCTACTCCTACGCAGCCCACCGCTCGCTGGCGGTCGCCGCCGTGCTGGGATCGCTGTTCGCCGCTTTCGCGGTCGTAGGCGCGGCGATCCTGTTCGGCGAGCGGATGAATCGCGGGCAGTGGCTCGGTTTCACCATGATCGTTGTCGGCGTCGCCGTGCTCAGCGCAGTCCACCACTGATCGGCGCGGCCCGCGCCTGCCCCGCGTGCAGAACGGCGAGCCCTAGCATTCCCGGCGATGGCGCAAGGAGTGGGTCTCGAACGATCAGCCAGCTTGCGTGTCGATGAAGCCTTCTGATGCGATCGTCGTCGGCGCGGGACACAACGGCCTCGTCGCCGCGACGATGCTCGCTCGAACAGGCCGACGGGTGCTCGTGCTCGAACGCGCCGCGCACGCAGGCGGCGCGGCGGTCTCTTCAGCACCCTTCGCCGGCGTCGACGCGCGCATCTCTCGCTACGCCTATCTGGTCAGCTTGTTCCCGCGTCCGTTGCTGTCAGCGCTGGGCATCGATATTGAGCTGCGTCGCCGGCGCGTCTCCTCATACACGCCGATTGGCGACGCGGGCGTGTTGGTCTGCGACGACGATCAGCGCACGCGCGAGTCGATCGCCCGCGCTCTCGGCGACGAGGGCACAGCCGATGCGCTTGCGCGGTTTGGGGCGTTCACCACCGCGGTCGCCGAGCGCGTTTTCCCAACGCTCACCGAGCCACTCCTTTCGCGCGAGGCGTTCCGCCGCCTTGTCGACGACGAGCAGGCGTGGAGCGCGCTGTTCGAGCAACCGCTCTCGGAGCTGCTCGAGCGCGCCTTCGACAGCGACCTGGCTCGCGGGATCGTGGCCACCGACGCACTGATCGGAACCTTCGCCGACACCGCTGACCCGCAGCTGCGTCAGAACCGGTGCTTCCTCTACCACGTGATCGGAAACGGCACGGGTCGCTGGGACGTGCCGGTGGGCGGGATGGGCGCGCTGTCAGCCGCACTGACCGACGCAGCTGAGCGGGCCGGCGCCGAGCTGCGCTTCGACGCGCCGGTCGTGTCGATCCATGCCGATGCTGGGCGGGTGGGGGTGGAGACGGCAGAGGGAGCTGTCTACGAGGGCCGCCACCTGCTGGCCAACGTGGCACCCGCGGTGCTGGCCAAGCTGCTCGGTGACCCGGCGCCGGCGAACGCGCCGGAAGGTGCCCAGCTGAAGGTCAACATGCTGCTCAGCCGGCTCCCCCGCCTGCGCGATGAGACGGTCAGCGGCGACGATGCGTTCGCGGGGACCTTCCACGTCAATGAGAGCTACGAACAGCTGCGACACGCCTACGCTCAAGCGGCCACCGGGCGGATCCCAGACCTGCCGCCCTGCGAGGCCTACTGCCATTCGCTCACCGACGCGAGCATTCTGTCGCCGGAGCTGCGCGCGGCAGGCGTTCACACCCTTACGGTCTTCGTGCTGCACATGCCGGAGCGACTGTTTCGCGGCGACCACGACGCACCCAAGCGCGCCGCCCTACGGGCGACGCTGCGCTCGCTCGATTCCGTCCTGGCCGAGCCGATCGAAGACTGCCTGCTGCGCACGCGCGATGGCTCCGCCTGCATCGAGGCCCGTACGCCGCCGGAGCTCGAAGCGGAGCTCGGCCTGCCAGGAGGCCACATCTTCCACCGTGACCTCGCGTGGCCCTACGCCGAGTCAGACGAGGAGGTTGGGCAATGGGGAGTCGAAACGGCGCGGTCGAACGTGTGGATCTGCGGCGCCGGCGCGCGGCGCGGCGGCGGCGTGAGCGGGATCACGGGTCACAACGCTGCGCGGGCGGTCATCGAGGCTGAACGCGCCTCGGGTTAGGACGTGTGGCTAGCCTGCGCCCGGACAGCGCAGGTCGGCATCGAGCGCGCCGATCCGGTACTGCGCAAGGGCCGGCGCCAGCCCGGTGAAGCCGCCGTTCGCGCAGTTCTCGCGCGCCTGCGTGAGTGTTGCCTCGGTTCCAGCGACCCAGTCGGACAGCCCAACGTTGAAGGCCGGCGGTGTCGTCTGTGCCGTCAGCCCCGTGATGTCCTTCCACTGAGCGCTGGTGGAATAGATCCCAAGCGGCCCACTCGCGCCGGCGTCGTGCAGGCCGGCGACGAAGCCCTTCAGAGCCGCGAGGTTGAGCTGGTAGGTGCCGGCCCAGCTCGCCGTCAGTTCGACGTCCAGCCACCATGGCGAGGTCGCCGCTGCGAGCGGGTCGAGCGCGGCAACAAGCCGATAGGAGTGGGCGGCGCGGTGCTCGCCGTAAATGAAGGAGCAGGAGTTGGTCAGCAGGCCGTTACACGCACCGTACCCCGGCGCGGTTCCCGAGCTAGGCCAGTCCGCAACGTGACGGCCGCCCGGATTAGCGGCGTCGATGTACAACGACAGACGCGGCTGGTTCGGCCGCGTCTGTCCCGG